>NZ_JBFRTN010000052.1:0-34117 GCF_041474095.1 Vibrio sp. 10N.222.54.A3 | reverse complement strand
CGGAAAGCCGCGATGAGCCAGAAATAAGCCCACTAACCTTGTATACCAAAGCTAGTGGGCTTATTTGCTTGTTATGGATTAGCAGTCTTATCAGCTCCTAGGAAAATTCTGAGCCTGATTATCCTACAGAAACTAGACGCTTCTCTGCCAAGACCATCGCAATGTTCGCGTTAGCGTAAGCGCTCTCATTAATGAAATGTGGATAGATATCTTGTTCCCGCTCCCAATAGATATCATAACCAAAGAAAGTCGCTAGCAACGGCTCACCTTGCTTCACGGCTTCAAAATCTCTGCCACAAATCGCTGGGTGTACCGTAGCGACTCGCATACCATCTGGACCAAGTGGCACATTCACCTCTTCAACATAGAAAAAAGCACTGTAGTCTTGTAACGCTTTAACTTGGTTAAGGTTATGGTTCTCAACGTAATCAAGAACCAAGGTTAGCATCTGCTTCATCAGTTTGAGAGTGTCGAACTTGAGTGACCCATGCGCTTGAGCCCCTACTTCTAGCATGACGCCGCGATCACCTGCCGTGCACAGGTATGGCTGCTCATCCCACGGTTTTCTGTCTTCAAAAAGAATATTGGCTTCCGGCATACGTTGCTTCACATACGCGCCCATTTTTTGGTAGAAAGCATCATTTGACAGCAAGATTAATGTCGCCCCCATATTGCTGGTCGTGTTGTGTAAATCAACGATCAATTGTTGCTCCCGATTTGCATACCTTTCGGCAAACTGACGCGCGACCGCCTGTTCATCTAAGTCAGATCCGCTTTCTTCATCACCCACAGCAAACTGACGGTTTAGGTCTGTATCTAGGTATCGTACATTCTGCTCTACCGCTTTCGGATTTGCGATAACAGAAGTCGCAGCGAACGTTGAACGATCAGCCCCATACATGCCCTCTTTGATCAGCTTATTTAGGTAAATACCTGAGAGCTCATTGCCGTGTGTTCCCGCAACCAGCAAGACTTGTTTAATTTTATCCATGATATCGATGTCCAAATGTCGAGTAATCTAGCCACTCACTATTGATACGATATAACATAACAATTACTGGCAAATTTCTCCAGATAACTTGACCGCCTTCCATAAGATAACTTTAATCAAATTCGATACATAGAATAAGACCTCACAAGTGCGAGGTCTTATTTGTCATTCAAAGCTGCTTATGCAATATCAGTTTTCTTCAATCACTTTTGTTCAGCAAGTGTTTGTGTCGCTGTGGTATTCGATGAACTCGCAGGTTTCACAATCAAACCAATCCCGACGAGAAACAGTACTGATGCAACAACCTGAGCCACAGACAGCACCTCATCATACATAAAGTAACCACTGATCAATGCGAAGATAGGCACTAACAAGGTTAACGGCGCGGTCGTGCTTAAAGGGTATTGGATTAGCAGCTTATTCCATACCCAATAACCAAATAGCGTGGTTGGGTAAGCTTGAAACAGCACCGCAATCGTCGTGTTCCAATCCCACTGTTCGATGCCCTGCCAGATTATTTGGTCACCGTGTAGCATCACTGCAAATAGCACCAATGGCACCGGAGCAAACAACATCCCCCAGACATTAAATGCAAATGCTTGAGTGGTTTTAGATGCCTTAACAATCACGCCCATCAAGGTCCAACTGCACGCCGCAATCATAATCAAGATCACGCCATTAACGGTGACATTACCCGTAGCTGCTGATACCAATACCGCCAACGCACACATGGCTAGCATCGCACCCAATAACTTACGAACGGAAGCACTCTCCTTGAACACCCACACGCCAACCGCCATGCCGATTAATACGTTGGTTGAAAGTAAGACCGATGAAAGCCCAGACGATAAACCAGCAGTGATCGACCATGAAGCCATCCCCCAAATACCCACACCGAACACAAAGCCATAACTGACTAAGTAGCGCCAAGCGACATTAGGTCTCGCTACAAAAAATATCACCGGAATCACCGCTAGCGAAAAACGCGCGGCGGTTGCTAACAACGGATGAACATTAGTCACACCCATTTTGATCATCGAGAAGTTGAATCCCCAAATCGCCATGACGAATACCGCTAACAACAAATCATTTCTTTTCATACTGACCCCTCCTTTGTTTCGAATGAGTATCCCTTGAACAATAAAACCAGTACAGATACAATTTTTACAATAAAAACCAGTACAGTTAATGGCGGTCGTGACAATGAGTATCTACAGAAAGCTAGCCAATCAGTTTATCGATGAGATAGAAACCGGCAAAAGACCGGAAGGCGGACGCATGCCTTCGCTACGTCAATTGGCCAAGCAACAAGCCATCAGCATGTCGACCGTGGTCAGCTGTTACCAAGAACTGGAATCACAAGGCTGGATACATTCTCGACCGCAAGCGGGGTATTTTGTCTCGCCTCACAAACCATCTCACTCAACGCCTGAGTGGGCACAGTTTGAGAGTAAGGTGTCCAGCGTTAGGCAAACCTCATCGACTCACAACTCAATCAATGGGCCTTTAGGGGTTTCGAGCACCACTAATGATGAGCAGTCGATCGTTGAACTGGAACGAAGTTTTCGTCGCGCTATTAGGCGTATGAGCAACAGGCTTAACCATTACCCAGATACACAAGGTGAGCCGATTTTACGACAGGCATTATCCACTCATTTTGCCAAGCTCGATGTGCACTTTTCACCTGAAGAGATGGTGATTACGGCTGGCTGTATGTCTGCGATTAAGGCCGCACTTGAATCTTGCACTAAAGAAGGCGACACCATCGCTATTAGCTCGCCATGTTTCAACGGTATTCTGGAATTGCTCGGACAAATGTCGCGAAAAATCATCGAGATCCCGTCTCTAGATGATGGTGTCGACTTGCAACAACTGGAAGCGCATTTGAAAAATAAACAAGTCGATGCCGCGATCTTTTGTACCTCTCATATGAACCCTCAAGGGATCAACATGTCAGCCACTCAAAAGCAGAAACTGGCTGAATTAGCGAATCACTATCGAGTGCCGATCATTGAAGATGATGTGTATCTGGAACTGTCCTACTCCTCACACACGCCGCTCCCCGCGAAATACTACGACAAAGGCGGTTTTGTCTTATGGTGTGGATCAGTATCGAAAAGTTTGTCACCGAGTTACCGTTTGGGATGGTGCTTGCCGGGCAGGTTTATCAACGAATACAAGGCTCAGTTCTCAGCTGCGAGCTACGGCGTTGCCCTGCCCACTCAGCTTGCGGTTGCTGACTTTATTGGATCTGGCCAATACGCTAAGCACGTGAGGAGAAGATGCACTCAGATCTTGTCTTTGCGCCAACAATACCTAAGTTATTTGGCTCAGCACCTTCCTCAAGATGTGAAGATAAGTAATCCACAAGGTGGCATGGTGCTTTGGCTGCAAATCCCAAGCTTGAACCAGTCAGCCTTTGCTCAGGGCATTACCGAGAAGAACATTGATATTAGGCTTGGACACCTGTTCAGCACTCTCGACCTTTACAGCAATTGCTTACGCATCAATATTGGGTATTCGTTAGAGGGTGGAGCCAAGCAGCAATTGGATGCCTTAATCGAGCTTATCCATATTCACAGCTAACAGCACGTAGCACGTAGCCTTTCAAAATCCGCTTTTTTAAATGCCTTCGAATGCCGAATTCTAATAGCCTTTTGTCATAAAAAAGAAGGCTATTATTCCTATCTTAATTCGGGTAAAGCCCCGAACCGTAAGGAAACCCACTCGCCTCAAAACCCTTAAATGCTGAGTTTGCAAGCACCCACAAAATTATGCAACTTGGCTAATGACACATCACTTTTTATCGTCAATATACAGCCGTCAGCGCTGGCGTTTTCCTGTATTTGAAGAGAACTATTATGAGTGATAAAACAAAAAACAAACCACTACCTTCCTTTATCGAAGAACGCTTGAACTTCTATATTCAAGACCTGATTACCCAGAACCAAAGCCAGAAGCATTTAGTATTGGGTAAACGCCCCCAGCGTAATTCCGTTGTGATGCAGAGCAATGATTACTTAGCGCTGTCACACAACAAACAGATCCAACAAGCCCATCAAGCGGCGATCTGTGAGCACGATGACAACGTGGTGATGTCTGCCATTTTCTTACAAGATGATCAGTCTAAACCTGCGTTCGAAACTGAGCTTGCGAACTATGTTGGAATGGAGAGCTGTTTGCTTTCTCAATCGGGCTGGGCGGCCAATATTGGGCTATTGCAAACCATCTGCCCACCGGGCACACCTGTGTATATTGATTTCCTTGCACACATGTCGCTATGGGAAGGGATTCGGGCTGCCGGCGCAGTTGCCCATCCGTTTATGCATAACAATATGAATCACCTACGCAAACAGTTAGAGCGCCACGGCTCAGGTGTCATTGTTGTCGACTCGGTTTACAGCACAATAGGCACCATTGCCCCACTGTGCGACATCTACGAAATGGCGCAAGAGTTTGATTGTGCGGTCGTCGTTGATGAATCCCATTCACTGGGTACACATGGAGAGAATGGTGCAGGCTTAGTGCAAGCATTGGGGCTCACCAACCAAGTCGACTTCATCACCGTTAGCTTGGCAAAAACCTTTGCTTATCGCGCTGGGGCAATCCTTGGCCCTAAACAACTGTCTAAAACCTTGCCGTTTGTGGCGTACCCTGCGATTTTTAGCTCAACAGTGTTACCACAAGAAGTGGTTCGTTTAGAGAAAACGTTGGAGGTGATCAAAGGTGCGGAAGACAAACGAGAAGCCTTATTCAATCGGGCTAAGTCGCTGACTACGGGGCTAAAGCGAATTGGCTTTAATATCCGCAGTGAGTCTCAAATTGTAGCGCTAGAGTGCGGCAATGAAAGAAACACCGAACGTGTGCGAGACTTCTTAGAAGAACGTGATGTGTTCGGTGCGGTATTCTGCCGCCCTGCGACTGGCAAGAACAAAAACATCATCCGTTTTTCAGTGAATGCCGATATGACGCCAAGAGACATTGACCATGTGCTCACGGTTTGTCACGAAGCGTACCATCACCCCGAGTTAGAGTTCGTGTAACCTTTTTCGAACCATATTTATAACCAACACCAACGGCAGGACTGAATGGACGCTATCATGTCGCGATACAAAAAGAGCCCAGCAATTCGCTGAGCTCTTTCTTGAATATATGTCTACCCAATGGCCGTGAACTTCAGACTATTACACCCGCTAAATCCAGTGAGCAATTTTATCAAACAGTCGGTTTTTATCGGCAGGTTTAACAATAAAGTCCGACATGCCTGATGATTCCATCTTTTCCAAGGTAACGGGAGAACTGTCACCCGTGTGAGCAATAATCGGCACCGAAGAGTATTCTTTGTCGGCACTGCGAATTCGGCGAGAAGCTTCAACACCGTCCATGATTGGCATTTCAATATCCATTAGGATCAAGTCGATTTCGTCGGTATCAAGCGCATCTAAGGCTTGTTGTCCGTCTTCTTTTTGCACAACATCAAAGCCCTGTTTTTCCAATAACATTGCCGTAAATCGGCGTAGAGATTCATTGTCATCGACCACCATAATCGTACGTCTAGTGGTGGCCTCTAGCGGTTTTACAGCAACCGATGGCATCACGTAGTTGGAGTCAAACAGTAAACGGTCAATGGTCGCTTTAGTATTTAGTAGCCAGACTTGTGTTTCCACCCAAATAGGCTCGAAAGAAATGTTACGTACACGCTTGATAGGATGACGCTCATACAAGTAAATGATTCGCGCCTCAGTGAACGAAAGTAACGATTCAATCTTATCGAGGCAACTAGCTCTTAAATCCAAGCTCTCCATATCAACGAAAATCAAGTCGAACTCAAATTGATATTCCTTATTCTGAAGCGCTGATGCCACATCCAAAATCTCTAGGTCAAAACCCATAAAGCGAGAGATTTCAGTCATTTTACTGGAAAGCACTGTCTGATCACTGATCATCAGCACCGTCTTGAGTTTAGTCAGTTCGCTCTTGATTTCCTCTACCGAATTGGAAGTCAAAGATGGGAAAATCATCGTGAACTGTGTCCATTGATCCACTTCAGACTGGCATTTAATCTCACCACCAAACGAGCGCATGACCTTCTGACAAAATGGCAAACCTAAACCGTAATTACCCGACTGGCCTGTGGTGTAAAAGTCTTGGAAAATACGACGAATGATATCGCTCGAAATACCAGAGCCGTTATCCGTCACCATTATCTGGTTCGTCACTTCATCACTGAACATGGTGACATGAATATGAAAATCTTCAGGGCTACGATGATGGAACGCATTCTTGAACAGATTATACATGACGTATTTCAACAAGGTGTCGCTACCCAAGAACTCAAAGTTACTCTGCACATCCAAGGAGATTGCTGACTTATCAGCAGAGCGCTTGTAATTGAAACTGTCTATCGCATCCTCAACCACCGCTTGCGCTGAATGCTTCTTAAACGTAGATCGAGAGACTCGGTTTTCATCAATTGAAGTCAGTAACAGATCTATCGTTTCGTTACCGGAATGAATGATCTCCATCGCTTCATCGCCCACTTCACGCAACTGAATCACTTCTTCATTGCTTAACGCATATTGCCCTTTTTGATCGCCACTTTTAGGGTTCGGCAATATGGACTGCATGACATCAATAGAGGTAAGTAATCCGCTTAGAGGGTTTCGCATCTCATGGGCAATACCCGCACCAAAAGACTTCGCCAATGACACCTTGTTTTCATGTTCCACCTGATTGCGGAAGTAGAACAAGTTGCCGAATAAGTAGATAAACAAAAAGATTGGCACATGCGTCCAATCCATTGTGAGTTCGAGGTAGAAGCCTTGTGCAATCCAAGCGCACAAGGTAGCAATCCCAATACCGGCAAAGGTTTGTGCAAACATCACTCTCGTCACGTGCACCAATAAAATATGGAGGAAAATAGCCGACATGAATGACATAACCCAAACGTTGGACCAATTATTCATTAGCAGCATGTAGAAGAAGAAACCTGGCAAACAGATAGTTACGGCAACTTGATAATAAGCCGGAAGGTATTTTCGCCATTCAAATGGGACGCGATTGCGAAATATAATGCCAAAGAACAATACCGAGCAAAACAGGCGAAGCGCTAAGTTTTCGTAGGGTTGCGGGAACAAAAACTCCCACACAATGTAGTAAATTGGGAAGCCGACAAAGCCCATCCAACCCACGAGGGTTAAATTCGGTTCTGCGTACTGGTAAACTTTACGAATCGCGTTCATACGAAATACTTTGCTCTCTAAGCCCTGACGTTTATTAATTCTATGATTTGGTTTTTATACTTATATTTTGGCGCCGATTATATTACACATCACGTCCGAGCAGTGAGGTTTCAATCAAATATGTACCAACGCATTTGTTTTTATTATTAAGCGTAGATGAATGATGCACCCTGCTGACGCTTAAATTTAAGTACGAGTGCTTGGTTCAGGGATGGGCATGCGCGGTGTTCTTTTGATAACTGTGTTCAGCTTACTGCTATGTCACTGTTACTCGATGCATTTTTCTTGGAGTATCCCCGTAATCTATCACTGCGTAATGTTGCGTTACCCTGTTATCCCAGATCGCCATTGAGCCGTTGTCCCATTTGAAACGAACTTGAAACTCAGGGCGTCTCGCAATTTCAAACAGTTGGCTGAGTAAAACATCACTCTCTTTGCGGTCGAGTTCGTTGATATAACGAGTAAACTGTTCATTGATACAGAGCGTTTCTTTATCCGTTTCAGGATGAACTTGAACAACAGAGTGAACCACTGGCGGATTCTCCTGTGCTGTTTTAATCAAGGATTTGTGCCAATCGAGATCAATGTCTTCTGATTCTATACCTTCAAAGGCCACAAGCGAATGAGTCGCCGACAACCCTCTCAACTTAGCTTTCATATCTTCATGTAGAGATTCAAAAACCGCAGTCATAGAACACCAGATAGTGTCACCACCAATGCTTGGAATGTGTTGAGCATGCAACAGGGAAGCTTTCGACGGCAAGCTGCGCCACGTTAAGTCGGTATGCCAATAACTTTCCTTTGGCGCATTGCCACGGGTTGTTTCAATCACACTCACCTGTGGCGCACTTTCCACGCGAGGGAAGAAAGGATGTGCAGGTTCTAACGTTCCAAAGCGCTGTGCAATCATCAAGTGTTGTTCTGGAGACAAAGTCTGCCCGTCGAGAAAGATCACTTGATGGGCAATAAGTGCCTGATACACCTTATCGAGTTCATCAGCACTGCATGTAGAAAGCTCTAGTTCGTGAATACGAGCGCCGATGTGAGGAGTAATGGGTTCTATTTTCAACATACTTTCGCTTATTGGTGATATTGAGTTGCAGGGCGGATCTGACTACTAACAGTAAACCGGGTAAATGCTGATTTTCTTTCTCACTTGAAATAGAAAGTCGTCTCTCCGAAACAAAAAAAGAGCTCCTAAGCTGGAGCTCTTTTCGTTTTTTGATACTTCCTGTATCCATAGACAAGTCCAATCTGTAGTACTTTCACTGAAAGCCAGATCATCGATATCTCCAGTTGTGTATCACCAATAAATCTAGCATACAATCTTCAGACTGTTCTGGGACACAACCGAGATAATCAACTCTAGTGCCAAGCCATCTCGCCGCTTAGCACTTTCGCGCCAAGTTCTAAATCGCCTTCCGTAGCCTCAAATTTCGGGTAGGCTTTCTTCATGTAATCACTGATCTCGACCGATGTTGGATTACTTTTGCTCGCCAACGCTTTTTCAATATCAGCCACATAATCCTTCGTGAAGTGAACTGCATTTATTCCTGTTGGCATTTCACCTAAATAGTGACCCGGAATTACAACCTCTGGCTCTAGTGCTTTCATACGCTTCAACGATTGTGACCACTGGCTACGAATCTCTTTCGATGCAGTATCTGCCATCCATACATGCACACCGCTATACACCGACACGCCACCAAACACCGTTTTTTCAGACGGAACCCATAGGTAAGCTTGGTGTGTATTTATCTCTTTCACTTCGATGGTTTCACCTTCGATGCTTAATGTTGTGTCGTTCATCACCATTGGAACAATCACCTTAGAGGGCGCGTTGCCTTCTAATATAGGCCCCCAGTATTCAAGCTTTGCATCTTTGGTGCGTTTGATATGCGCGACAACGGCTTCACTGGCAACGACTTTAACGTTAGGAAATGCCGAAACTATCGGTTCCAAACCAAAGTAGTAATCTGGGTCGCCGCTGCTGATGTAAACCATCGATAATTTTTTGCCTGTGGCTTTGATTTGCTCCACCAAATTTTGTCCGTCTGCGACACTGAATTGTGCGTCAAATAGAATCACTTCTTTCTCACCCGAAACCAATACCGAGCTTGCAGGGAATATCGCGTTCTCACCGGGGTTATAGTGAGTGATGTTCAGATCCACAGCTAAAGCAACACTTGATGCCAGCACGGTTCCTAGGCTTATGGTTCCTAAAAGCATGCTTTTTGATAACAGGTTTTTCGATAACGTATTCATGGCTTTATTCCGATACTTGGAGTTGAACACCTGCCAACTCGTTGAATGTCCAAATATCTTATTTGATTGTTTTTAGATGAAATAGATATCAAATTGACTTTAACTATTGCAGTTTTCGGACATATACTGAGGTCGGTTTAATTCTCTAGGCAATAAAACAATGGATAAACTCGAGGCAATGAATGTCTTTGTCACCATAGTGGAACGTGGCAGTTTGAGCGCAGCGGCAGAGCACCTTGATCTCTCACGAACCAAGGTCACTCGTTATTTGGGTGAGTTAGAAGCATGGATGGACACACGCTTGCTTCACAGAACAACACGAAGCTTGAGTTTAACCAGCGCAGGTAAAGAAACACTTGAGGTCGCCAGAGAACTTTTGGCACTGGAAACATCCCTAGCTGGGATCAGAAACCAAAACCGAGAGCATTTAAAAGGTCAGCTGCGTATTACTGCGAGCTACTCGATTGTCGATAGCTTCTTGATGGAATCAATTAGTCGCTTCATCGCCAAATGGCCAGAGGTTTCTATCGACATTATCTCGACTGATCAGACCGTCAACCTGGTTGAGTCACGCATCGATTTGGCCATTCGCATAACCAACGAACTGACGCCCAATATTGTCGCGAAGCAGATCGGTGAATGCCGCTCCGTGATTTGCGCATCGCCTCAATATCTAAAAGAGAAAGGCACACCCACAGAAGCCCAAGATCTAGCGCACCACAACTGTTTATCGTTCAGTTACTTTGGCAAAACCGCTTGGACGTTCAATGGCCCCAATGGGCTCGAATCGGTTCCGATTAAAGGGAATATCAGTGCAAACACCTCAGAGGTTCTGCTTTCTGCCACACTCAAAGGCAACGGTATCTGTTTACTGCCCTTCCCTTCAGTGGAAACCTTGATGCGTGATGGTCTATTAGTGCCACTGCTTTCTGAATGGCAACCTAAAACGCTCGGTGTTCATGCTATTTATGGAACGCGTAAACAAGTCACACCGCTGTTAAGAGCCTTTATCGACCATTTATCTGACGAGATGGAACAATCGACAAGTTGGTAGAAGTACGATGCCATCACTAAGGAGGAAAACTTGCCATTAGTAAAACTGATGCAGAATTAAAATCATTAATTTTACTTAACTGCAGTTGCTTCTATCGCGACTGCATACATCATCAATTAGCTTATTCACGCAGGGAAACTGACTATGGCTGCCATTACCGACCTAGACCTTCTACTGAAATCCATGTCACCAGAATTAATCGACGGGAGCTATGTTTTTTGTACTGTAGGCGGGGGATTGGCAGACTATATTCAGCTCAATCCAATCTCGACTTTTCGTGAGAAAGAAGGTTTAACACTGGTTCTGAAAGAAGAAGTTGCGACCAAAGCTCAGCTAAACTTCGACGGTGTATTTAGCCTTATCACTTTATCGGTACATTCGAGCCTTGAAGCGGTTGGATTAACGGCGGCGTTTGCGACAAAGCTTGGCTCTTACGGCATTAGCGCTAACGTGGTTGCGGGCTACTATCACGACCACATCTTCGTTCAAAAAGACAAAGCAGAAGCTGCAATGAGTGCGCTGAAAGAGTTTTCAGAAGTAGATTAGTAAAGAATTCGATTACTCACAAATACAAAAAAAGCGACGTAATCTACGTCGCTTTGGCTTATTGCTTAACGTGCACTCACTGATCAGGCATCAGTGAGCGAACCAGTTAAGCAAGCTTAAAAGTCGCCACTTTGTCACTTAAGCCAGCGGCTTGGCTCTTAAGTTCGTTCGACTCAGTTAAGCTGTCCTGTGCGCCCACAACTAAGTGGTCGGTAACATCTTTAATGGTCGTCACGTTCTGGGTAATTTCACCCGTCACATGTGTTTGCTCTTCAGCAGCCGTCGCGATTTGAGTCGCCATATCGCTGATCAAAGCAACTGCAGTATTGATCTCTTCAAGCGCATGCGAAGCTCGATCGGCATCTTCTACTGAATGTATTGCCAACTTAGAACTGCTCTCCATCAGCTCAACCGCCTGAGCTGTCGTGCGTTGCAGGATATCAATCGTTGATTTGATCTCTTCTGTTGAAGAGTGAGTGCGCTGCGAAAGCACACGTACTTCATCAGCAACCACAGCAAAGCCACGACCTTGTTCACCAGCACGAGCCGCTTCAATCGCAGCATTCAAAGCAAGTAAGTTGGTTTGCTCTGCAATGCCTTGAATCGTTGCGAGTACAGTCGAGATCTCTTGAGCATGCTTGTTAAGTTCGCTAATCACATTACCTGCTTCGTTCACTTCATTGGCTAGGTTATTGATAGAACCTTTAGTGTCGACGACCAGAGCGTGACCACTGTTAGTGCTTGTCGCTGAGTCTTGTGCCGCTTTTGCTGTTTGCTCGGCATGCGATGCAATCTCTTGAGTTGCACAGACCATTTCCGTTACAGCCGTTGCCACCATTGTGATTTCTTGCTGTTGATGGTTAAGCTCATCCACAGAACGGTTCGCACGTTGAGTACTTTGCTCTGACTGGCTGTTTAGCTGTTCTGACTGCCCACGGATATGGCCAATCAACTGCTGTAAGCTTCCAACAAAGGTATTGAAGTTATGAGCCAACTCGCCCACTTCATCTTGGTTTTCAACATGAATGCGTTGAGTTAAATCACCACTACCATTCGCGATTTGCGCCAGTGCTTGAGAAACGTGGTTCAACGGGCGGAATAGAATAGTACACAAAAGGTTAAACAGTATGGTACATACGATCACCACAAGTAGCGTCACCAACACTTGACCAATCACTGCATCAAATAGTGGCGCAACCAGAGAGTCATGGTTAACAACGCTCACAGTAATCAGGCTCGTTCCATCAATCGCACGTGCGTACAGAACATAGTCGCTGCCATTCAACTCGATAGAAGTGTCTTTACCGCTAGTCAGCGCCTTTTGTACGTCCGCAAAATCTAACCCAAGTGAGCTGATGTTTTTGTTCAGTAACTTAGTGTCAGGGTGCGTATAAACCGTGCCCTTATTGGTCGCGATGAACATGTAACCTTCACCTGGAAGAATCACCTGCTCTAGACTGTTTAAGATGTCTGTAATTTCTACATCAGCACCCAACACAACCTGTTGCCCATGCAGTTGCATTGCTGTTCCTAATGAAACAACGTTCGCCCCAGTTGCTGCAGCAACCGTTGGGTTATCCATGAACACCTTGCTTGGGTTCGCAACCGCATTGGTGTACCAACCCCATACGCGTGGATCATCATTGCCCGGTGGCAACACAACACCGTTCGCGTTCTTTTGCGAACCATCAGGAAATGCCAAGAAGACATTATCAAAAGAGGCTGAGTCACGAACCTGTTTTAGATGAGTCACCAAGCTTTCTTGTTTGGACTCTTTCGAAAGAGAAGTAAGCGCACGCTCTTTGGATAAGATCCAATCCGATACATATTGATTGTACGAAGCCGATGCGCCCTCTAAGCGCTGTTCAACTTCAATATCCAACCTTTGCAGTGAAGCACGAAAAGACAATGCCTCGACCAAAATCCCCCCCAGGATAATGGCCATACTGGCTGAAATCGCCAGCTTATTTTTAAGCGAGAGTTTCTTGAACATAGGAAACCTATAATTTGGAAGTAATAAACCGTGGCGAACAAATTGATTGCCAAAGCGGTTTGCAAGCGGGATATATTTTACGCTTTAAAATAAATTAAGAAACCGATTAGGAACTGAAATATTGATATATGTGAGTAAGTGCACGCATCGTAAACCATTGATTTAGAGAATGGTAAACTCTAAATTTTGAATTAATGTGCTAAACATGGTCAGCTGATGAGTGTCTCTGTTTGAGAATAATAACGGCACAGATCGCGCCATGCCGTTAGCTCATTAGGAAGGTATTGAAATGAGTTGAACGTCTGAATAGAAACAGGTTGCGAACTAAATAGTCAAAAGTTGATCAACCAAAGTCCAACGTTAACAGCAATCGTGTTTCGTCAGATGAAGTGACTGGTGAACGGTGAACAAGGCCTCTATTCTCATTGCCACTCCAACGCTCCCCTTTTAATAACGCAACATCACCACTGGCCATTTTCTGGATGTCAGATTCGTCGTTGTACAGGCCTGAAACAGAATCAGGCTGTCCGTTAGCCCCTAGCCCTAGCTTAGAACGGTCGACTAAGTCGTTTGGTAACCATTGAGTCGCAACACCATGATAAGTTGTCACCAAGCGGCAAGGCACTTGATCAAAATGGAAACGTGGGCACATCGCTTGATTCAGAACGGCTAAACGCAACCCGACTTCTTCAAGCTCAAACAAACAACAGAACATATCCACCAGCTCTGCCATGTTTTCTAACAGCGCTTTAGAGGCGGTGCCATCGGTGGCAAATTCCAACTTATCGAAAGCATTTTCAGGTGACACGCTAACAGACTTACTAAAGTTTGGATTCAAGGCGATAAATTCACTAATTGCCGTCGTTAAGCCTTCATCAAACTGTCGCTGCCATACCGCTATATTAATATCACTTTGGTAGATATCCGCTAATACCGTTGGCTGCTCAGAAGCACTCAAGCTTGGCTTGTGATTTGCCTTATCCTGAATACTCACAGCTGAACTAATGTTGAGTGGCTGGCTGCTATTGGTAGCCAAAGGCTTGGTTAACACGGCATTCATTACGTCGTCTCCTTGAGACATGCTCATCGCTTCCCTTTTACCAACAGAATAATTATTCTTGGCAAGAGTAATTATTCTTGGCAAGAGTAATTTTGGTTATGTTATAACATAACCAAAATTAAACAAGTCACTTCGTCGATCATGATTCCAGTAATACAGCGACGCTCTTCTTTTCCTGCGGTAATTTTTCGAATGCTGAACTAAGCTTCTCTCAATCACTCTTTCCAAAAAGTCATTTTAAAAACGTACGACTCAAGAACGTAAACCTGTGAATTCATCAATCTGGTGACAACTTATGAAAAAACTAATCTCTACATTCGGCCTCCTATGCACCGCTATCTCCGCTCAATCTTTCGCGGAGTCGGGCTACACATTAGATCCGAAGTTATCGAACATCACATTCGCGACCATTAAAAAGCAGTTTATTGTCGAGCCCGCATCCATCAAACCTATGTCTGGAGGGCTTACCGAAGAGGGTCAGTTTTCAATAGTATTGGACTTGAAAAGCGTGAGCACCGGAGTCGCTATTCGTGACCAGAGACTGAATGAACTCTACTTTGAATCGATGACTTTTCCTGAAGTGAAGATCTCTGGGAAGGTTGAACCGTCGATGCTATCTGGTGATCCAAAAAGAACAACAGTAGCAGCGGAAGTTACTTTACACGGCGTAACCAAAACGATCGACTTCCCAGTTGTGGTGGTTCCATCCTCAGGGTTTGTCATGGTTAGCTCAGCTTCGACAATCATCGTCAATGGAGCTGATTTTGGGATATCTACAGAGAATCTAAACAAACTTTCAGCGACCGTGGGTGGATTAGCGATTTCCGACCAAATCCCTTTGAGCTTTAACCTACTTTTCGACCAATAATGGGCTTATAACTCTTCCTTTCTGTTCTGCCTCATTTCACATTCATCAATCGTTTAAGAGCGGTGAATGTGAGTGAGAGTACGCGACAACGCAATAAACTGAATTAGGTTTGAATAAACTAAACCAAAATTTCCACTCGATTTCCCCAAGTCGGCCAGATAAACATCCCTCACAAAGTATTAAATTGAGCGTTATATAGGCTCAGAGATGTCGTTGATGTCACATGTCGTTACACAGCATGACGCCTTAAGGCTTTACATCTTGGGCGAGGTAAACAACAATCCCTGAGAACAAATCCATAACATAATGTATTTAGAAATTATGAGTAACACAGAAAACAAAAAATCGAGTCCTCTTTTCGAAGTCGTGTTTAACGTCTTTCTTCCTTCATTCATTTTAATGAAGTTCAGTGGAGATGAGCATCTCGGAACAGGCTTAGCTTTGCTTGTTGCCCTTGCCTTCCCTATTGCTTATGGTGGCATGGAGTTAATCCGCAATAAGAAGTTCAACTTCATCGCTGCGCTCGGCTTTGTAAGCGTGCTATTGACGGGCGGTATTGGTTTCTTTGAGCTAGACACTCGTTGGTTAGCACTAAAAGAAGCATTAATCCCTGGTCTAATTGGTTTGGCGGTTCTTGGCTCAACCTTCACCCGCTACCCGTTTATCCAGAAAGTTATCTTCACACCGGCCCTGTTAAATATCTCTCTTATTGAAGAGCGCCTAAAGCAGTTCGGTAACCAAGCAAAGTTTGATCGTTGTCTAATGACATCCAACTACCTATTCGCGAGTACTTTCGCATTTTCTTCAGCTATGAACTACTTCCTAGCGACTTGGATTGTGACTAGCCCTGCTGGCACCGCTGCCTTTAATGAAGAACTTGGCAAGCTGACACTTTACAGCTACCCAGCAATCGCCATCCCAAGCATGCTGATGATGTTAGGTATTTTCTACTACATTTGGCGTCAAGTTCGCACGATGACATCACTAGAAACAGAACAAATTTTTATTACTAAATAGTTCTGAATTAACAAATCGCTCTGACAGCACAACATGAAGCCCAGCAATTAAGCTGGGCTTCTTTGTTTTTACTCTTTCGTTATCAACGTGATAGATGACAGCTTCGATTTGGATTATGAATCGAACGGGCAACCCTAATGCTCTTTTCTCAAGTAAATTTGGGCAACATGTCTATAAACCAATAATAATCAATGAATTGCATTGATTGAACCGACAGATGCTTTTATAGTCAATTCTGTTGGTTACTTTACAAAGCTCTACCCGCTCACTGACATTATTTCAATTGCTGTTGATAAGATCGCATAAGCTAGGTGCTAAAGGTAGACGCCAGCCGTACTCAATAAGGAATATAGATAATGAACAAATCTCAATTAGTTGAACACATCGCGACTTCTGCAGACATCTCAAAAGACCAAGCAGGCACAGCACTAAATGCGCTAGTTGAAGGTATCTCTACTTCGCTTGCGAACGGTGATGACGTATCGATCCTTGGATTTGGTAGCTTTAAAGTTAACTCTCGAGCTGCTCGCACTGGTCGTAACCCGCGAACCGGAGAAGAGATTCAGATTGCCCCATCAAAGACGCCAGCATTTAAAGCGGGCAAGGCACTAAAAGAGACGTGCAACCTGTAACACAAAAAACACAAGGAAGATTACGATGACGACTAAGGAAAAAGCGAAAACGAGCCGAAGCAAAAAAGCAGGCAAGTCGACTAAAGCGCAAGCCGAAACGCCTAAGACTCGTCAACGCATTGAAGAGCTTCTCGAAGAGCGTGAACTGGCTAAACTGTTAGAACTTTAGTTTATATAAGAACTAAAGTTTAGGTTTAAGCAAGGTGATAGTTTGTTATCGTTCTAATGCCACTGCAGATTTGTAGTGGCATTTTTGATTTAGGAGCAAGCGCCTCTAATAAATAACATTGATACCCCTCCCCACTAAAGCGACAAACACATCTGTCCAAAATATGAACGCTAAGTAACTGATTGAGTTACATAGCTATACATATCCATACTTACCCAAATCACCTTTTTCACTATCATCATTTTCTTGTTATTGGTGAGATTATTGGAAGGGTTCATGACACGACTATGTTCGAGCAATCCTTCTTCTTTGAGGTGATTATGAATGTCGTTCGCATGGGGATTGAAGCAAATACCCATAAAAATAAGGGTAAGTACAAAGCGATAGTTAAGTTTACTATTCGAGCCCTGTTTTATTATTCAGCTACTCGAAAAATGAGTAATAATTTCAACTCTGAAGAGAGAAAGTTATTATTTATCAAGCAACCCAACTTCCTTTCTAAATTTGTGACTCCCTACTTATGTACTGGCTTTAGCAATAAAGAAAAGATCGATATCTTATCCAAACACTACGACTGGTTTGAAAACACCTTCGCAACAGAAGCTAGACACCAAATCTATAACGAAAGGCTCAATCTTTTAAAACTTGAGATAGATGACAACGTTTATCTGGTTAATCTCAGCTTCGAAAGAAACGCGAGAAAAGAAGGTGAACTGACAATTTCATTGACCAACTCTCAACTCGAAAAAATGTATACCATTTCGTTTACTGTTTTCGACAACAACATCTACATCGGCGGTATACAGGGTGGCGCCAATGACAATGGATTTAGCCGCACATTCACCAAAGCTTTTTACGGTTTAAGACCTAAATCCTTCATGGTAGAAACACTACGACTGCTCGCTATTAACTTGGGTATCGACAATATCTATGCGGTAAAAGAGTCTGGTCATGTCTCGAACTCATTACGCTACGGTAAGAAAAACAAAGACATCAGCCTTAAATACGACAGTCTGTGGGAAGAGCACGATGGACAGGTGTATGATAACTATTTCTATCGTCTCCCGACAAACCCGAACAGGAAAGATCTTGAAGCTCTAAAACGTCAAAAGCGTAAGTTGTATCGCGAGCGTTATGCCTGGCTAGATCTGTATGAACAAGATCTGAAGAACGTAATCAGTCAGCACATCCATGATCCTGTTCATTATGCTCATGACAGTTAATTTGGCTAACCTGTACTCGACTCGCTAACGCGTATTACCTTTACTAGCGTGCTTTAGTCTAATCACAGCCCTTGGACCAAACGCTCAATCCCGAGGTGATAGCTTCAAAATAAATATTAGACAATGCTAATTTACATCTTTATAGTATCTAGGTATTTCGAAAACTACTCAATCGCCGGCGACCAGCCAGTACTGATCATTAAGAAGATACAAGCTCTATGCTCGGCAATTTGTATAGTTAAACTTAGAGACAGTAATAGGTAAACGTATGACTAAAATTGTAATCATCGGTGGCGTAGCTGGAGGTGCATCCGCCGCCGCGCGGGCTCGTCGCTTGAATGAAGATGCCGAAATCATCATGTTCGAAAGAGGAAGTTTCGTCTCGTTCGCCAATTGCGGCTTGCCATACCACATAGGTGGCGACATTAAGGACAGAAGCAAGCTCCTCCTGCAAACTCCGGAAAGCTTCTTAGCTCGATTTAACGTTGATGTTCGTGTGATGAACGAAGTCATCTCCATTGATCGACACAACAAGCAGGTTACTGTTAAGAACCTATTGGATAATAGCGAGTATACTGAAAGCTACGACTTCTTGCTCCTTAGCCCAGGCGCAGGTCCTATCGTACCGCCAATCCCTGGTATTGATAACCCACTAACCCATTCGCTACGTAACATTCCAGACATGGATCGTATCATTCAAACGATCCAGATGAACAAGCCAGAACACGCAACGGTTGTCGGTGGTGGATTCATCGGTCTAGAAATGATGGAAGCCTTCCACCAATTGGGAATTAAAACCACGCTAATTGAGATGGCAGATCAGGTGATGACACCTGTCGACCGTGAAATGGCTGGTTTTGCTCACGCTGAAATTCGCGAGAAAGGTATTGACCTTAAACTAGGCGTTGCTCTTCAAGCGATCGAGTACATGCCGAATGAGCAGATAGCCAGCATCGGCTCTGGTGAAGATACTGAACATCAGCATATTGAAGGTGAACTAAATCTTACTCTCAGCAATGGTGAATCGCTAACCACTGATATCTTAATCATGGCTATCGGTGTGCGCCCTGAGACTAAGTTGGCCAAAGAAGCAGGACTTCAAATTGGTGAACTAGGTGGTATCTACACCAATGAAATGATGCAGACCAGCGATTCTAGCATCTACGCTGTGGGTGATGCGGTGGAAGAAAAAGACTTTGTAACAGGTGCACAAACTCTAGTTCCGCTTGCTGGCCCTGCTAACCGTCAAGGTCGTATGGCTGCCGACAATATGCTTGGACGCAGTGAAACCTATCAAGGTACACAAGGCACGGCTATCTGTAAGATTTTTGACCTCGCCGTTGCCTCAACAGGGAAAAATGAAAAACAGTTGAAGCGCGAATGCGTAGACTATGAAAAAGTCTATGTGCATACCGCAAGCCACGCTAGCTACTATCCTGGCGCTGAGATTGTCTCGTTCAAGATGTTGTTCGATCCAAAAACAGGCAAAATCTTTGGTGCGCAAGCAGTGGGCAAAGATGGTGTCGATAAACGAATTGATGTGATGGCTGTTGCCCAACGTGCAGGCATGACTGTAGAGCAGCTTCAACACCTTGAGCTCACTTACGCGCCGCCGTATGGCAGTGCCAAAGATGTGATCAACCAAGCCGCATTTGTTGCCAACAATATTATTAAAGGTGACGCGACACCTATTCATTTCGATGAGATTGCAACATTAAGCGACAACCAACTCCTACTCGATGTTCGTAACCCTAGCGAACTAGAAAATGGTGGCTTTATTGAAGGCGCAATCAACATTCCTGTCGACCAACTGCGTGATCGAATGAGTGAGCTCCCAGCAGACAAAGAGATTGTAATCTACTGCCAAGTCGGGTTACGTGGTAACGTGGCTTATCGCCAACTCGTCAACAACGGCTTTAAAGCACGCAACTTAATCGGTGGTTATAGAACACTCATGTATGCAAAAGCTTAAGGATTAATACTTAGTCGCCGGTAATGGTGCGCGGACACTTACGGGCTAGTTGCTAGTTGCTGAGAGAAAGTCGCTCATAAATAGATGCGAGTAGTTAATAGTAAACATTGAAAAACCGAGCTTGGCATTTAAGTAAGTGCCAAGCTCTTTTATTATTCGTAGGAGTCAATAAAAGCTTGCAGTGCTCGCTGATCGACAATTTCTAACCCTTGATCTCCTTTTCTGATGAAACCCTTGTCTAATAGGTCTTTAACCGCTCTTCGATACACTCTGCTCGATGTACCAAATCGTTCTGCTTCTTGATTCACTTTATCGAAACCGCCTAACACAGTGTTAGTCTCGCTTTGAACCAATAAATCATACGCAATATTGTAGGTAATTGAGTGTAAAAGACGGTTAGTGTAAATACCCATAGAGTCTTGATAATCTTCCGCCAATGCAGAGGCAAAGAAGAACATCATCCCCGGATTTTCAAGTAGTGCTTCTGCTAATCTCTGAATGCAAATAACATCAACTTGCATGTGTTCATCAGCCACTACGTTCCACTGACAAGGGGTCTGCGTGAAAAACTCCATCTCACCGAAGATATGATAATCACAATTCACTTCGCCCAATTGAAAGCGTCGCCCATTAGCCGCCGAAATACTCATAGAGACTCTTCCAGCGGGCACTACATAAAGATACTGAAGCTGCTCACCTTGACGTAGGATTTCATCATTTTGATTGAAGTAACGAGAGTTAACTTGGTGTTGGTAGATGAGATCTCTAAATTCAGAGCTTTTTTGTTCTAAGTAGTTTTTAAAGCGTCCGCTTGAGTATGGTGCAATCTTCATACTTACTCTCTCACTGCATTACTGCTGTTTATATTCAAACGATTGTAACCACTTAAACCACAGGAGAGAACCCAATAAAAAAGCGACGGTCTCCCATCGCTTTCGTCTTGCATTTATTCAGGCTCTTATTGAGTAATTAATGCTTCCAGTGCCGCTAATGACGCTAGCCGCTCTCCTTGCATCATTACCTCTGCCTCATCGACATATTGCCCAACGCCCTCCTTTACATCTTGTTCGTACAAGACAACATTGTTCAAGATAGAAGCGACATTAAGCCCTCTCAAGCGTCCAACGGTAAACAACGCGGATGTTTCCATGTCTGCACCTAAAATGCTTTTGCCATTCCAGTACTGACAAAGCGCCTGTTCATCATCGGTATAAAA
Organism: Vibrio sp. 10N.222.54.A3; assembly: GCF_041474095.1. NCBI lineage: Bacteria > Pseudomonadati > Pseudomonadota > Gammaproteobacteria > Vibrionales > Vibrionaceae > Vibrio > Vibrio sp. 10N.222.54.A3. The sequence continues at coordinate 12,869 of NZ_JBFRTN010000052.1, read as the reverse complement.
GCTATCGTGTGAGCGCACTGTTCCTAAATAGTAAGGTGTTGACTGCTGCTGCAAGAACCCATCTAGCTCTTTGAGCAGGGAGAAGCTTGCATAAGCGGGATACGACGGTTTAACGTAAGCCGCAGATCCCCCCTCATCACGAACCGCGCCCTCTGCAATAATTAGCTCACCAAGCCCGATATGTGACTGCATTGCGCCTGCAGACCCTACTCTGATGATATGAGTCACACCACAAAACTTAAGCTCTTCTACCGCAATGATCATTGAAGGTGCACCAATGCCCGTGCTGCAAACCGATATCGCTTTACCTTGATATTGACCAGTGAAGATTCGATATTCACGGTTTTCAGAGACCAGTTCAGCATGTTCAAGCAAGTTAGCGATTCGATTCGCTCTATCTGGCTCACCACAAACAATAACTAACGGAGCAATTTGCGTTTCATCAACGCAGATATGAGGTTGCTTTGCCATCTTCACTCCTAAGAAGCCGTTGCTTGAGTTAACGATTTATCACTGTTTCGTTTAGCTGTGCGTGCCCACTCACGAGTACCGTTTGCCGCAATAAACATTAAGATTGCGTATTGAACAGACATTGCGTACACACCCTGCGTCGCATAAATACCAACGCTGATAATGTTAATCACAATCCACAGTATCCAGTTTTCAACATACTTACGAGTCATAAGAACTTGAGCAACAATAGATAGAATGGTCATCGTGGCATCCCAGAATGGGAACGCATCAGGTTCAAGTACTGGTTCCGTTAAATCAGCACCAAATAGATTCAAGCTATCAACCGCGATGTTTGCCAACGCAAAGAAGAATGGGTCGATATACATTGTGAGCAGTGCAATCGAAATCGCACAGGCTGCAGCCGTTGCCACCAGCTTATTTTGGCTCAACCAGCGAACTTCTAGCGTTTCACCTTGCTCATTAGGGCGTGTCCATGCGTACCAGCCGTAAATGTTGGCGCAGAAGAAAAAGAGTTGAAGCAGTAACAGTCCGTATAACTGAATTTGGAAAAAGATAACCGCAAATAAGGTGACATTCAGTAACCCGAACAGGTAATTAATGGTTTTTTCTTGGCTTGCAAACCAAATACACAGCAACCCAAATACGGTGCCGAATGCTTCAATCCAGCTCATCGCGTAGCCATCCCCTATTGGGATATTGACTAAGGTATTATTGATATCAAGTAGGGCGAATAGATCCATCGGGGTGTCCTTTATTATTTGATTTTTGTAGCACCTATCTTATTGCGCCGATAGAAACAAAGAGGAGGACATTTGTCCCCCCCTAGATTGCATGCGATCATAAATCAGAATAATAATTCCGGAAAATCAAATTCACAGAAAGGTGTCATCGACCTCACAACAGTCTTGAACTCGAAACTCCAACAGCAGAACAAATCACTTCCAAAAACGAAACTTTAGCTTACTGGCTTTAAGCTGATGTCGCGTTGACGGGCGCTCTTGAGAAGCGCATGCTTTTATTTCGAGCAGAATCGTTTTTGGCCGTGTAATCGCCAACATAACTCATTCTGTGCAACGTACTCAATTGAATGGCAGGTCACATGAATAAGATTGTTATGTTAGTAATGGGGCTGTTTTTTACCAGTCGATTGTTTGCCAGTATTGTGCCGCATGTTGGCCAGCTTGAACATGATGCGCCCATTCTCCTTCGCTCTGCATTGATTGTGGGCGTTGCGGCTTATGTCGTTTGGACAGCGTTCAAATATTTCAAAAAGAACAAAGCCTCTGGTTCAGAACAACTCTAAGGATAGGCATTAGAAATGCCTGATAGTCAGCAGTTAAACTCGGTTACTTATCTGCAAAATAGTCGACCAAGATTTTACGCCACTTTCGTGACTCACGAATCTTCAACAGGGCGCGGTTAATCTCTTCTTCGTACACGTTATTTTCAGTGACTATGAAACCGTAGTTGGACTTTTATAACTGATAAAACAACACCGCTATACCAAGCTTAAGTTTGATAGCTAGAAACTGACATAAACTGACTTTGTGCCGACGAACATAACTTTCCGCACTGAGTAATTTGGCTTTCTAGGAAGTAGATATTACGTCTACTTTTCACCCACTGGGCACGAACTTCCAGTTCTTGACCAATCAAAATCGGATGATGAAAACGAGAGGTTAAACTCACCGTCATCGCCTTGATATCATTCTGAAATAGACAATGCAACATCGCGCTGTCATGCAGTGTAGTGACAATGCCACCTTGCATGATGCCATCGTAGCCCTCAGCTTTATCTGTTGGTACAATCTTGGCTCTGGTTTTATATTTAGCTACTGCCTCATGCTTAGTTAAAGTGTCATGCTCGCCAATAGCTTCAAAACAAATGGCGCTGTCGTTGAAAAAACCTTGGCTGCACACTTGGCAACGCCGATGATTGTGTGGAATGAAAACCTTCATACTTACCTTTACCCATAGATTGCTAGAGATTGATATGGCTCGACCAAAAAAACATCGCCAGTTGTGTACCCGTACGGCTTACTCTTGTTTTAAGCCCAATGGTGTTCCTATGGACGAGCTTCATAAAGAAGAATTGCTATTGGAAGAGCTCGAAGCCTTGCGCTTGGCTGATCAAGAAGGCCTGAGCCAGCTTGAAGCCGCTGAACAAATGCAGGTGTCTCGCCAAACGTTCGGCAACATTATCAAGCGTGCACGAGCTAAAGTCGCCAAGTGCATCGTCAATGGTCACGCGTTGGTGATTCAAAGTAGTTAATTAACGTGTTAGCCAGAAGTTATTTAACTCAGTGAGCGAGAACTCTGATGCTTACTTCGATACTTAGCTTGATGGCTCAGTAATCTGATATAACTTTCGGCTTTGCCCTTCACACACATCCTTGCAATTGCATTCTCGCTCAATGTCTAACTGTGCGAGTCCTCCACAACTACCTTTGATTGGCTTGCGCGAAAAAATCACGCCTATCGCCATCAATGTAACGACTCCGACAAACCCCAATAGCGTCAACAAAAAGGTCATTGTCGGAACCCTCGAATAGCACCTAGCTGATTAGGCTGTACCATTAGAATCGAAGCTTGTTTTTTGTGCCCGTTTTCGCCGCACGTTTTATTGCCACACCCACTATTTCTCGGCTCGCGACCATAATCGAGATCGGTCACTTCCCGTAGATTGTCGAAATCCAAAGCCCCGATTTCTGCCTTACCTGTCGATGCCAAGACTCGAATATCGTTATTGAACAAGTGCGCCAGCATCTTCTTACCAATATAACGAACCACCACAGATTTCACATCGTAAGAACGGAGAACCGAAATCCATTGCTTCTTTTTATTGCAAGAGGTGTCGGAGTCAATCAAAGGAACAATCTGTTTTATCTGTCGTTGTTCATCGACAATCGCGATCTGTGGGGAACGAGCAAAGTGGTTGCCAACATGAAGGTCGCGACAAGGTACTGCGTATAACATAGTAACTTCCTGTTATTGATGATCAGGAGTTCAGCATACGCCCCATTATTGGCATATGCCAATAATTATCATGTGAAAAATAAGATTTACTGGATCGATAACTAAGATCACAAGCACCCAAACTTAGCGTCATCTTCAGCCTATCTCAGTTACCTTTCAAATAACCATATATACTAGGGGGTAGTATTTTTACTTGGGGTATTTTTTGCGTTGTTAATGCCTGTTATCAAGAGCCAAGCTCAAACCCATTACAAAAAGGCCTCGCACAACCGAGAGCTTAATCGACTATTCAACGTCACACACTAGTCTGAATAATGTCGAATTAGGGATCAATCAAAGATGTTTATAGGAAAAATAGGTTGGATTGAAAATCAAGAATTGCAGTCGGCTTCAATGTAAACAAGCTTATAATTTGAAGTGAACAACGCATCGAGTTGTTATAATATAACATCACACTAAATTACCATCATTTCTCATGAAACAGCCATTTATTCTAATCGATGTCATCAATCGCCTCTCCACACGCTATGTAAGCCGTTTCTCGACATGCTTTCGCTCTCTCAAGGGCTTGACTGTTGGCCTAGCATTATTGTGTTTTGCGCCAAATCTATATGCCCACCCTCACTCTTGGATAGAGATGAAAACTCATATTGAGGGAGAGAATGGCATGATCACCGGTCTCTCTATGGAGTGGTCTTTTGATGCAATGACCTCGATGTACATGTTGGATGGAGAAGACGTCTCTGCCGATACAGAAACTGAAACATTCAAAAAGCTCGCTGCGTCTGTAATCGAAAACATGATGTACGAGCACTACTTCACGTACTTTTATGATGGTGAAGAGCCCATCAAATATCAGGTGGTTGAGAACGCAAAGTTTGAGCGTGATAAAGCCAAGATGGTTCTAACATTTGACCTACCACTTTCTAAACCTAAGCCTGTGACACGAAACTCGCTTCGCGTATTGATTTTTGACCCTAGTTACTTTGTCGACATGTCGTGGCTATCCAACAGCGACGTGACATTGTCACCTGAACTAGCAAGACAATGCCATTTAGAATTAATCGAGCCTAACCCGACGCCAGAGCAAATGAGTTATGTAATGTCTTTACCTGTCGATGCAGATCCAGATAACACGCTAGGCCAACTGTTTACACAATCGGTTGAGCTTCATTGTGCGGCGGTTCCCGCTTCTTAGTCGCAGTGGTTCGTTTCAGCCTTTAAGTCAGCGTCTAGCTGATTAAGCATGGCAACTAATTAACAGAAAGATTTCAGATATAGGTTCTTGTTAAATGAAGAAAAATCAATCCAAAATCAATCACTACCTCATTGGTGCTGGCGCGTTCGTGCTTATTGCTATTGGTGCGTATCAACTGTGGTCCATGTGGCCATCGTTAGTTATCTCTAGCATTCAATGGCAAAGAGAAGTCAATTCAGAACTTGCAGACCTGCTCTATGAAGCTAAATCCAACCCTTGGGGCGCAGGCAGTTACCTTATCGGGTTCAGCTTTATCTATGGCATGCTTCATTCTTTGGGGCCTGGGCACGGCAAAGTTATCGTGTCGACTTACTTAGCGACTCACCCAACCAAAGCCAAGGCGAGTTTAGTGCTTACGGTCGTCTCCGCTTTTTTACAAGCATTGGTCGCAATCTTACTAGTAAGCGTGTTGCTGTGGGGCTTTAGTGCTTCCATGCGAGTAGTGAATGACAAAGCGAATATGTTTGTTTCATTAAGCTTTGCCTTAGTCGCGGTCGTCGGCGCACTTATATGTTGGAAGGCTTTGAAAAACATCTACACCGCTATGCGTAAGCCTAAGCTGAAAGTGAAAGCCATCACTACACTCGCAACAGACACAGCTGCGACAATTTCAGCGCGTTCGCCAATGGCACTTCGTTCATCAATATCAGCCCCTTCTCCGATAATCGACGCTACTAGCACAATGCAAGCCGCAGCTAACACTCATGCAGATCATTCTCATGCCGACTGTGGGTGCGGCCACCAGCATGTAGCCGATGCAGACGCAATCAACAAAGCCTCAACGCTCCGAGAATATGCTGGAATTATAGTGACGATTGGCGTAAGACCGTGCACCGGAGCCATCATGGTACTGCTTTTCGCAAACATGGTTGGCCTATATTGGATGGGTGTTGTCAGTGCTTTTGCCATGGCGATTGGTACTGCTTTCACAACCTCGACGATTGCTATAATGACACTAACAGGCAAGAACTTGGTAAAACGCTATTTGGCAGCAGGTAACAAGAATAACAGTGCTTCACTAAAAGCCGCAGGTCATTATTTACAGCTATTCGGTGGTGTTTTACTTGTCTTAATTGGCTTGTTGCTAATGAGTGGACAAGACAGCGGTATGTCGCCTGTTTTCACTATGTAGCGAACGATGTAATAACAAACCTCAGTTTATTGCGACCTTTACCATTTTTACTAAAAAACACTAGCCCTTATCTCTCAAATCTGAATTAACAGCCACATAATTTCTACTAACCTAACTTTGCACAGCCAGTTAGGTTAGTAGTCAGCCATTCAGAACAGCGCGCTCTATGTAGTTCTGTAACAAACCTACATCCAACTTTGATTTTCCCATTCTTAGCTACTCTTTCATAAACTAACTTAGATTGTTCTAACAATATTAGAGCACTATCCCCCTCCTTTTGAAAATAAGGACATAACTTCCGCAATCCAGAAACTACGATCGCACTCTTCCTATTTTGAAAAAAAATAGAGCAGCAGTTTTATCAATTGAGTAACAAGCCGAAATTATACCCAATAAATTTCACATCAAACTCCAAGCCTTTACCTTACAACTACAGATAGAGCTTTCTTCAACCAAATTCTTGGATAACCTATACTCAAAGGTAAACAAATGAAACTATACATTCCGAGCGCCACGCTCAGTGTTTTGTTACTTTCTCCGAGTTTCGCGAGTGCCGAAGATATACCTGATTCACACGAATTGCGTAATTTCTCGATGCGTTCACAAAGCTCTGGGATAGCCCCACCGCAAGAAGTACTCGGCGTTTATGTTGTCAATTCTGGTCCTGGTCTGGATACCGGTTGTACCTATGCTTCTGGCGGACCTCTACTTATCTCTTTACCTGTTCCTATGGTTGTCAGCCCCAACGTTTTACAAAGTGACGGGAGAATTGCCCCAAGTAAACTGGGCGATATGCAGCAAAAAGGCGTTCTCGGTTCTAACGCAAGGATTAGCATGCCGGTCTTCGACATAGACTCCAATGCCAACGTCAGTAATATTGCTCCAGAAATAGATATCGTATCTTTTAACGGAAAGTCTTTAGGTACGCTGCAAGGCGCTGATAACCGTTGGACGGATACTAACCTTCAAGTCGATATCAGTGATGTCAAGTTCGGCCAAAACAATGAGATTCGCGTCGATATTGATACTGGCAATACGGGAGACAACTGGTGTATGTTTGTCGATTGGGTCTCAATCGAGTTTGATGTTGCCATTCCTGTGATTCTTGCTCATGGCATTGCTGCACAATCAGACACTTGGGATGATGATACGGCTCCAGGCGTGCTTTCTACACTTGATGACTATGGCATTCGTTATACTCGTTTCTCTGCTGACAAAAATGGAACCACAGCGACTAACGCTAATATCTTGAACAACAAAATTCAGGGTTTTCTCGATGAGTTGAAATCCGACAAAGTTCACGTCATTGCACACAGTAAAGGCGGGCTAGATACCCAAAACCTCAAAGCACTTAGCCCTTCCTTTGAGATAACCTCCCTTTCTACTTTCTCCACACCTCACCTTGGTAGCGTCGCAGCAGATTTGTCGGTGATAAAAATGGACCACTACGCCGATATCTACAGTAACGTCAGTACCGATCCAAATAATTACGCTGGCAAGTACATGCAACTCCCAAATATTCCGTTTGCGGGGCCTAAAATGCCTGGTATCCGTGATCTAACAACGGATACAGCATCAAACGCGATCCAAATGCGTACTCGCGGCAATATTGCAAATACATTTTCTATTGGGGCAAATGCCGATCTCAACCAAGACGGTGTTATTGAGAAAGATCCTGATATCGTTGGCCTATTCCCATGGGGATCGCGTTGGGCAGGCGTTACCGCTTGGCAGGCGCTAAGAAGCTTTAGTTCTGCGGCCTACCTCGATACTCAAACTCAATCGGTCACAATGCCAAGTGTGCATGGACCACAAGCTCATCCAATCACCATAGTCAGTTACCAAGCCATTCAAACAGTACCGCAAGAAAATGATGTTGTTGTGACCTTGGCAAGCGCTAACCCAAGTTATACCAATGCATTGGGTAACGTATTGGCTAACCACTCAACAATGAAAACGGGACAAAACGTTGAACGTTTTCTACAACAAATTATTTCAATGCGCTAAGGAGTGGCCACAATGAAATTCATCAAGCAATTAGTGATGGTGTTCAGTCTTTTCTGTACCTTCATCACACCGGCTATCGCCAGTAATGCAATACCCGTTGGGATGAGTACAAGCACGACACTATCTCAACCAGTGACTAGTAACGATAACGAAGTCACAATGCTATTTACCATCGACAAAGCGGAAGCCCTAAAAGCAGAAATCATCGTGCCGTTGGATGATGCAACCGTATATTTAGTCAAGCCTAACGGGCAAGTCGCAACATCATCCAATGATGTGCAAGCGAACATACTTTCAGGTGACACACAAAGTCCGCCGCTACCGGGCAGCTATTTATTTTTGCCTGAAGTAACTAACCCTGAACCTGGCGAATGGAAGATCGTCGTTGATTTTCCAAACCCAAGTTACAACACAGTAATTATTGCTCAGGTTGCGATCCAATCCCCTATTGCGTTTGGCATGGCGATAGCTGCAAACCAATTTGTGGTCGGTGAACCAGTTCCCGTTTCTGCATTACTGACAAACAAAGGGAATCCAATCACAGGTGCCCAAACCAGCGCAGTGATCATTGATGAAGCTGGAATAAAAACACGCCTGACGCTTAAAGATGAGGGTGTCAATTTCGATGCTATTGCTAAAGATGGTGTCTACAGCAATATTTTCGTTCCACCCGCTGAAGGGGATTATCTAATTGAAGGCATAACATCTTTTGAAGAATATGGAACAACTATCACTCGCCAGACAAGTAAAAAAATCCACGTACTACCCTCTGACATTGAATTTGTCAGCCTCTCACTCGCTCCACTGTTTTCCTCTGAAGGCTGTGTTATTGCCTTAGAGCAGCGCTTGGAACTTGATGTTAAATCCGCGGGGGATTTTGCCATTCATGGTTACCTCACCGATGGAATTGACGAGCTGAACACAAGCAAACGTCTGCAACTCAAACCTGCGAAGCAAATCGTCACTCTACAGTACTCAACTGAAGATATTTTTGGCGCGTTTGATTCAGCGTCTACTTTGACCTCCAACCCGACGATCATCTACGCAATCACTCAAGATGACATACGAATTTCAGCCCCTCGAATTCAGTTTGAAGAATTTATTGATTTAGCATCTTTTGAGCGTTGCCGCGAACCGATTGAAGTCACGGGGAGTTTAGTCACCACACCGACTATGTCGCAAGATGGAACCTACATTGATTCGCTGAGTTTTGAGTTTCCTATCCATGTTACGCGCAGTGGAACTTACACAGGTTCGGTAAATATCGTTGGTGCAGCCGGAGAGTATTTAGAGCTAGTGAGTTTCCAAGAACCGCTTGAGGCTGGCGAAAACACCATCAAGTTTACCGTTCCTGGTGACACGTTTAAGCAAGCCGATGGTCCTTATGAACTGAACGCACTGCTAATCTACAGTGGCGTTGACTCCTATCGACAAGGAGTTCTCGGTCAAACTCCACCATACCAAGCCTCTGATTTCAGTCCGCCAGTGAATGTGACCCTCCCCTCTAACCTATTCGGTTTGGAAAGAGAAAACTGGCAAGCAACCCCGGCAACACAAGTCACGCAACATCGTGTCGGTGGTTACTTGAGAGCGGGGGCTTCAATCCCATACGACTACGAAACACTAGCGAGTTTTGACTTAAGTGAGGTTCGAGGGAAAATCAAACAGGCTACGCTTATTGTTGACTTCGGAGATTCAACCCTTCAATTTCCATTCAACAATGTGACTGCGCATATCGTTAATCAAACTTGGTCTCCAAACACACTGGATTACGACACGTTCTGTGAGTCTTTTACAATATGTGCAGCATGGAGTAATCCACTCACTACATTCAACAACGTAGAAGCAGGTCAAACGCTTAGGTTTACCAACTCTAAACTATTAGAAGCATTAAATGAGAAGAGAGTGTCTGGGTTGAACAAACTAGATATTGCTCTTACCTCTTCTCCCTATGAAAGAAGTTTCTTCATTAACGTTAAGCAGGTGTCATTATTCATCGAGTACTGATCCTAAAACTGAAATAGAATAAGGCCATGCCCAAGGTATCGCTTTGGGTATGGCCTCTCAGAGTGAACGGTGATGAACTTTGCAAGCTTCATATATTTATTCTGTTAGAGCACCCTCAACAGCAGTGATAAAGCACACTAATCACTATAGACTCCATCAACCAACAAAATGAGATCGAAGTTTTATCCAAAAATGCCAGTAGTCCCAACAACCGGGTGACTCCACAGGTCTATCCATCCCATCACCAATTTTTTAGGTGACTTTAAAGATGCCCCTACACTAGTCTGATAGCTAAAGTTAGAATAGACCCGTTAAGTATCATCGATTTACAAAACAGAGCCAAAATATCTAAATAAAAACAGTGAGAAGCGATACAATAATCAAGTTGCAAAATTGCAGCGTGGGACACCTGCCCACTGACAGCCCATTCACAGAGAACCATAAAGTAGCCTCACATGTCTAAAGAACCCGGTTTCACTACAGAATACAAACTCGACAAGACGTTTTTCGCGGAGTGTTATGATCAAACTAGCCTTCCGACTCAATTTCCAAAAGCCTACTTAAAAGGAATACTGTTTCTTATTTTTGGTGTGGTTCTGCTGGAGTTTGAACTATTACCTAACGGCTATGTTGGCTGGTTCTTTATTGTTTTGAGTGTGATTGAAGCATTCAGTGTGTACTGCAAAAGAACCTGGTGGTTATGGCGACAAAAAATCAGCTCAGGCGCAGGCAGCAAAATTGTCTTTCAAGGTGACGCTAACGGAGTAAGTTACAAAAACCACAAAGCGACCAACACCATCGCGTGGAGTGACATCGACCAACTTGAGCAGACCGATCTTGGTTTTATCCTGCATATCGGTAAACAGCGCCAATATGTGAGTAAATCTTGTTTAAACGATGAAGCTATTGCCTTCATGATTGAACACCACGCCGCATCAAAAGCGAAATAACACCAATAAATGCCTGCTGATTTAGCAGGCATTTTTCTATCACTTTTAATTCTACGTATCGAATTACCGGACAATAACAATGAATACCGTGTACCAAATCAGTGATTGCCACCTTTCCGATGAATCCAGCTATGAGAACCTGCGCAGAGCACTGGAATACGTCAACAAAAACACGGCATGCAAGACCATCTTTCTGACTGGTGATATTTGTTGTAACCCAAAGTCTGGCGACTACGTTCGATTAGAGGCATTCATTAGGCAACACATTAGCGACCAATCCATTTACGTGATTGCGGGTAATCATGATGACTCTCGCTTAATGCGCACAGAGCTAAAAGGCTCGACGATTTATGTCACCGACAAAGCCACCATCGGTGAACGAGAGTTTGTGTTCCTAGACTCAAGCTTCAAGCCGCTAGACAGCCGCCACCCACTTGGTTCAGGGCGTATTGATAACCGCGGCATGGCTCAGCTAAAACAACAATTGAGAAAGGCCAATGATCCTATCGTGGTTGTTCACCACCCTGTCATTCCAGTCGGTGCAGATTGGATGAAAGCGATCCGCCTAGAGAACGATACTGATGTGATGAAAGTGCTTCGAAAATATCGCGTTCGTGACGTGTTCTGCGGTCATGGCCATGATGAAATAACAGCGACACAGCAAGGCATAACTCAATATATGGCCCCGTCGACAGCCTATGGCTTTGACCACTCGATCAATGAATACAATCGCAGCGAGAAGATAGGATTAAGTCGAATCTCGTTCTGTACTGATTCCATCAACTACCAAGCTGTCTATTTTTGAACCCTATCTTACTGTCTTAAACCTCATAGATTAGCTTTCAAATAAACCAAACTATATAGAGCTATGCCAATAGAAGAGGCTTGCGGCGATTCAATTTATCAATCTGTGATTGAAGCCCACAACCCAACTTCCACAACGGGTCAACGTTCAGTAGAAGAAATTACCTGGTTAGCACTGATGACTGTAAAACAAATGCACGATTTAGTTCGGCGCAATCTCGAAAACGAAGAGCTCGAAAACTAAAAGTTTGAAAAAGAATTATCTAGAAAACAGAAAGCTTGAAAGCTGAATACGTAGGATTATCGCCCCACTCTCACAAGTGACCAGAGCCTTGCAAACGTTATTACCCTAAGGTTTGCTAGCAAGGTCTTTGTGATTGATAATAAAAGCAATATAGGCGCAAGTTAGCGCTTTTTTATCACCTAGGTTTATATTGAGGCTATATGGAAATCAAAGTACTAAAAAGCTTTGTGGCTGTCGCGACACATTGCAGTTTTTCAAAAGCTGCAAAAGAGTTAAATACCGTTCAACCTGCCATTAGCCGCCATATCACAAGCCTTGAACACGAACTTGGAGTGAGCCTATTTTTCCGTACATCTCGCGAAGTCGTCATTAGCGCCGCAGGGCAGCACTTACTTAAAGATGCGATTAGACTCATCGAACAAACGGAACAAGCAAAACAGTCCGCAATTCGAGCTTCTTCTGGTTGTATTGGTACTTTAACTATTGGTTATCTTGGAGGCGCAACTCTGAGCTTTTTGCCTCGTTTAGTTCGACAGTATATTGCTGAAAACCCCAATATTGATGTTGATCTTGTTGAGATGACGGCTTCTGAACAGATCGAAGCTCTGGACAAACGAGAGATCGATATTAGCTTCTCTCGCCCACTGCCGAACCTGCTTGTTGATGATTACACCTCGGTGACGATTTATACAGATAAGCTTGTTGCTGTTTTGCCCGTCACCCACGAGTTGGCTAAATACACCACCATTCAAATGAAACAACTGCAGCAAGACCCTTTCATCTTATTTGAACGTGAACAAGCGGTAGGATTATTTGACTCCATCATTACTCAATGTGACCTATCTGGATTCTCTCCAAATATAAAAAAACAACCCAACAACATGCAAACCGTGTTAACCCAAGTCTCTTCTGGCTTAGGTGTATCTATCGCACCGCATGCAATTCGTGATTTACGCAGTGAGGGATGTGTATTTGTTAATCTTGAATCTGTGGACGTACAAAGGCTTTGTTTCCTAA
>NZ_JBFRTN010000051.1:0-26522 GCF_041474095.1 Vibrio sp. 10N.222.54.A3 | reverse complement strand
TAAATATAATTAACGAAAAAACAGCATGATAATTGATATTAGTCATTAAAATTACTTATCATTCACCATTAACAATGACTATTGTGAATTTAATCTCTGAGTAATCTATCTCATATCAACACCAATCAATATAAGCTTTCAACGTCAATACACCAGGTGAAAGTAAGGATAAAGCCTCAGGTTATGGGGGAATGTCAAAGTTACATTATTAACAAACAACTCTGTTTGCATATAAATGATATCTACTTCTCAAAATATGAACGATGAGCTGATAAGTTATTATTTTATCGAAGATAAATTTTGATTGATTATTGGGTAGGGCTTGAGTTGGGTTTTATAAAATATTGGGATGGAGGTCTAACTATTTACTTTCAAGACTGATTAAAAAAGTTGACCCGTATTCTTACTGCCATTGAAGTACTGCGTAAAGTTGCAGGTATTTACGAACCAGTTGTTGATTTCCTGACCGCTTTAAAGGGTGTCCAAATTTAATGAAGCAAGGGCTGATTTTAAAATTATTATTTAAGTCAGTAGCGAATTGAGAATCACTCTCTCTTAGCGTGATACCTTGTTGGCTATATTCCGTGATCTCGTCTGGGAGTTCACCCATCCACCAATGCAATAATTCACCACTGTTTTTACTTCGGCTAATCCAATGGTCGGAGACAATGATCAAAACGTCATTGGGTTGAATGGAAAATCCATACTCTTGTTGCCAATTATGGATGTCCAACATTAACTTTCTACGACAGGTTTTCCCGGCGCTCACCATATGATGACTGATCATCCAAACGGTACCAATTTCGGAAGATATTCGGAAGTGTCGAGGCGTTTCGCCAGAAGAAAGCATTTCAAGTGGGCTGATGTTGCTTGCATGATTAAAGCTAACGAAGGTGTGCTCCATTCGGCGAGCAAATGCCTTTCCTATATGGTGCTCACTGATCCCTTGATTGTGCACCGTAGGGTAATGGCGTTCACAGAGCTTTAGGCAATCGTCTTGAAATTGATTAACGCTTTTAATCACTAGATCTAATAACAATGAAGTCCCTTATACACAGCTACTATCTTATTGATGGGCAATAGTACGGTAATTGCGGTTCCGTTACCTATCGTCAAAGTGCGAGTTCTTGATCTCTCTATCAAAATTAACCATTGCTGAGTGATTTTATGGATAGCACTGGCGCTCTACAGGTCTGTATTCTAAATTATGAGGAATTCTAGCTAGTTACCTCGACTATAGTCTAGTCAGCAAATCACAATTGATCTACTTACTCTTTATTTGGAAACATTCATGACCATTCAATTAGATTCGAAACAAAAGTCTGAGCTTACTAATACGCTCCAAAAGTACCTGCAAGATGAACTTGATGTGGAGCTTGGTCAGTTCGACACGGAATTCTTGGTCGATTTCATAAGTAAAAAGTTTGGGGCGGTTTACTACAACAAAGGGATAGAAGACGCTCAAAAAGTCATGGAACGTAAAATGTTAGATATCTCAGATGAGCTTTACGAGATCGAACAAATCGTTGAAATCTAACGTTTAGCCCAAACTTGTTCAAATAATTTGAATAACTCGTTTAATTTGAAATGATGTTACCAATGTAAAGCTTGGTAAATAATATGTTACACAAACTTGGTGTAGGGTACGCTTTTCGAAACTACACTACTCGTTAACATTCGGAAGAGATGCATGGACAACAACGTTAGAAATTACAACCCTTTAGCAAGAGCGATGCATTGGATTTCAGCTCTCGCGGTATTTGGCTTATTTGGTGTAGGCCTGTGGATGGTTGATCTTTCATACTACAGCGAGTGGTACAAAACAGCGCCAGACTATCACCGCTCGGTAGGCATTCTTTTGGCTGCCGTTACTGTTATCCGCTTGGTCTGGAAACTAGTTACCGCGTCACCTAAAGTGGAAGGTAAAAGCTATGAAGTTGCAGCAGCGAAGATCGCTCACGGCTTCATGTACATCAACTTAGCGGTTTTGTTTATTTCAGGTTATTTGATTTCGACATCAGATGGCCGCGGGATAGAGGTATTCAATTGGTTCACTGTACCAAGTATGGGCGAACTGTTTGCAAACCAATCTGATCTCGCAGGTACGGTTCACTACTATGCTGCATGGGTACTGATCATTATGGCATCAGTGCACGCCTTAGCGGCGATAAAACACCACGTTATCGACAAAGACGATACGCTACGAAAAATGATAGGAGCTTCAAAATGAAAAAGTCAATTATCGCTACAGGATTAGCATTTGCTATGGCAATGCCTTTCGCTGCGAACGCCGCTGATTACGTGATTGATACAAAAGGTGCGCATGCTTCAGTTAACTTTAAAGTTAGCCACCTAGGTTATAGCTTTATCCAAGGCCGTTTTAACACATTCTCAGGTGATTTCTCATTTGATGAAAGCAACGTTGAAGCATCAAAAGTAAACGTAACTATTGATACAACAAGCCTTGATTCAAACCACGCAGAGCGTGACAAGCACATCCGTAGCTCTGACTTCATTGATGCAGGTAAATTCTCTGACGCTACTTTCAACAGCACAAAAGTGGTTGATAAAGGCAACGGCAAACTTGAAGTAATGGGTGACCTTAAGCTTCACGGCGTAACTAAGCCAATCGTTATCGAAGCTGAATTCATCGGTGCTGGTCAAGACCCTTGGGGCGGTGAGCGTGCTGGTTTCGTGGGTACAACTCGTCTAGAACTTGCTGACTTCAACATTCCAGTAATGGGCGCTTCAAGCTATGTAGACATGGAACTACACGTTGAAGGCGTAAAAAAGTAATCTAGCTTTCTAGCTCTCTGACAGGTATCAACATTATTTAGAAATATCAAAAGTTTGGTCGATACTAAATAGGTCAGCAGTTAGAAATAGAGAAAGGCGCAAAGTTTTCACTTTGCGCCTTTTTTATTGAGATAAATGGCAACGCGTTTAGGTCTGTTTTGTGTCAAACCGTTTAGTACGTTAAAAGCCACCATTTGCCTCTAGCCAGTCAACGTTGCCATGACTGAGTTATCTAATTGAACTACTAATCCCTAATAGTTCAAATTACGATTAGTTAAGCTGTTTCTAGTTCAGCTTGAGGAACCACGTTTAGTCGGTCACCGTAGATTGGACGCAGTGCTTGCATCACTTCAATGCGAGTCAACACACCCACCATCACGCCATTTTCTAACACTGGAAGCATATGTGGTTGGCTTACTTTCATCGCTTTTGCACGCTCTTCTAGAGAAAGAGATGTCAAGCGAGTTGCGAAGCCCATGCTTGTCGTCGGGTACAGTTGCTCTTTGTCGATGCATAGGAACTCAGCAACGTCTACTAGCTTGTCGTTTGCATCGATTGCCACAACGTCACGGCTCATTAGGTCTACGACTTTTTGGCCTTTAGTTGGGATGTAATCTTGGCACCAAAGGTCAACCATTACGTCATGAACAGAGAAGATACCCACTAGACGGCCTTCAACATCACAAACAGGAGCGCTAACAAGTTGCGCGTCTAAAAGTGTATCAATCGCGACTGATGTTGGCATTTCAACGCTCAATGTAATTGGTTGAGTGTTCATGATTTGCTTGATAGTAGTTGCTGTGTTCATAGTAATTTCCTTAACTGACGTAATTTCTGTTGTTTGTGTAATAGCGGTAATTTTTGCTGCTTTAAGTTGTGGGCGACGGTAGATACTCCAGTTGGCTAAGCCGACCAATACTGAACCACCTACGATGTTGCCGATTGTCACTGGTATTAAGTTTGCTGTGACAAATTGCATGACGTTTAAGTCTGCGTACTGCGCTGGTGTTGCACCGATTTGCATCCAGAAGCTTTCCGGGGCGAATGTTTGAATCGTGATGCCTAGCGGAACCATGAACATATTCGCCACACAGTGTTCAAAGCCTGAGCTTACGAACATTGCAACGGGTAACACGGTCATCATTGCTTTGGTCATTGCGTTAGCAGAGCTGAACGTTAACCAAATCGCTAAACACACCAACAAGTTACAAAGCACACCCAAAGCAAACGCTTGAACTGGGGTGTGGTGTAGCTTGTGTTGAGCAATGTTTAAAGCGTTTAAGCCCCATTGCCCGCCATCCAGTTGATACAAGCCTGCTGCGCTTACCAAAGCCAATAGGAACATGGCACCGATAAAGTTGCCGACATACACCTTGCCCCAGATAGACAGCATCTTCGTGAAGGTGATTTGCTTGTTAGCCCATGAGATGCTTGATAACACTGAGCTGGTAAATAGCTCACCACCGCAAATCACAATCAAGATCAAACCCATACTGAAGGCAAGACCGCCGGCTAAGCGACTCAGTCCCCATCCAGCATCAGCGCTGCCCGTGGTTACCGTGATGTAGAATAAAAAAGCAAGCCCGATGAATGCGCCAGCCATGATTGCCAAACTCAATGTCATGCTGCTGGTTTTATTTGCTTTACTTAATGCAAACTTCTCTGCTTCCGCCATCATTTCTGTTGGTGAGAACAGTTGATGATTTTCAGAAGTGCTGGTTGCCATATCCCCCCCTTGAACAATCCGTCATGTGTAATTCCTAGTGTTAATGACCTGGTTAATCCGTAATGGTTAATCAGTAATGTTTTGCAGGGCTCGTTGTGTCCTGCCATTCCAGATTAGGGCGTTGAGGGGTAGAGGTAAAATTGATAATTTTTAGAAACCACATCAAATTTATTGATATAGATTTGGTTACGCGTAGAATGAAATTGATTGCTCATTGGCTTTATAAAAAACGAGCATCAGGACACAAATAATTAAAAGCATTAAGGATGAATTTTGCGTTATTCATTAAAGCAACTCGCGGTATTTGATGCAGTAGCAGACTCCGGGAGCGTTAGTCAGGCAGCAGACAAATTGGCGTTGACTCAGTCAGCAACAAGTATGTCTCTTGCACAGTTGGAAAAAATGCTCGGCAGGCCTTTGTTTGAAAGGCAGGGCAAGCAAATGGCCCTGACTCATTGGGGCATGTGGTTAAGACCAAAAGCGAAGCGTTTACTGCAAGATGCGCAGCAAATTGAGATGGGTTTTTATGAGCAGCATTTACTAAGTGGAGAGCTCAAACTCGGTGCAAGCCAAACACCAGCGGAACACCTAGTTCCTGACCTCATCAGTATTATTGATAACGACTTTCCTGAGATGCGAATCTCGCTCGGCGTACAAAGTACCGATGCGGTTATTGATGGCGTATTAGATTATCAATATGACTTGGGTGTTATCGAAGGTCGTTGTGATGACAACCGAGTTCACCAAGAAGTGTGGTGTACGGACCATTTAACGGTGGTTGCATCGGCTCATCACCCGTTTGCGAAGCGTGAACGAGTAAGCTTGGCGCAATTAGAACAAGCAAAATGGGTATTACGTGAACATGGCTCGGGTACTCGCAAAGTTTTTGATAGCTCTATTCACCATTTAATTGGTGATCTTGATGTTTGGCGAGAGTATGAACACGTTCCTGTTTTAAGAAGTTTGGTTGCAAACGGCCCATATTTAACGTGTTTACCTTATCTCGATGTCGAACAGTTTGTTGAGTCTGGTCAACTGGTCACATTAAATGTCCCTGAGCTTGAAATGGAAAGAACCTTGTCCTTTATTTGGCGTGCAGATATGTCTGAGAACCCACTTGCTGAGTGTATTAAGCGAGAAGGTAAGCGCATGATGAAAGGCAAGCCATCGGTTCTGTAACGATAAATTGATAAAATACTGATAACCAAATATGTTGAATAAGCGATTTCGGTCTCTATCTAGTGATAAATACACATCTGCATACATTATTAATGTGATCGTGATCGGCTAAATAAGGGCTATCTTCCCATAGTATGCTTACTTGATTTTAAGTGAGGCTAAATCCGGTTGCGTTCAATTACGTAATTAGGCTTTAGAAATAGTATGAGTACATTAGTCGCGATTTCATTAACAACAGGTATTTTGTCAGGTCTATGGGGATGGATTGCTATCTCTTTCGGCTTATTGTCATGGGCAGGTTTCTTAGGTTGCACCAGTTACTTTGCTTCGCCAACAGGCGGCGTTAAAGGACTAGCAGGTAGCTTATTGACCAACATGACTGGCGTATTCTGGGCAATGGTGATTATCGAAAGCTCAACCTTCGCAGGGTTAGAGATTTTAGGCTACATGATTACTGCTATTGTGGCTTTCTTTATGTGTATTCAAGCGAAACAAGCGTGGCTAGGTTATATCCCAGGCACCTTCATTGGTTGCTGTGCGACGTTTGCTGCAGGTGGTGATTGGCAACTTGTAGTGCCATCTTTACTGCTTGGTGGTGTATTTGGATACTTGATGAAAGCAACGGGGCTATGGCTTCACGAGAAATCGACTCAATCTTCGGAAGTTGTTGAACAACACGCTAAACAGGCAAAGGCTTAATTCGTTAACCTAACCTTAGTTAGTCACTGTGAACTCTTGCAAGATAACCCCCAATTAATTTGTATATCGATTTATACAGGCACACCGTTTGGTGTGCCTTTTTTGGTTGAGGCGACTAGATAAATATTTCATCAGTAGAGCAACTGATAGCATCTATAAAACAAATTATGTTTAGGTATTTCCATTCGCCATGGTGATCACGCGTTTTAATGTCCACCTTAATAAAAGCGGAATGCATTCTTGTCCTTGATTCTCGCAATGAGAAACAATGGCGAGTGCAAGGTCGGGTTTTGCATGTTTCTTCAATACCTTGGCAACCACTTTCTTTGGAGGGATAGGGTGATCGTATGGAATCTTAACCATGTCACGGAAAAAGCTCTCAAACCCATTCATATATAGGTAATGCTCGATATCTTTATCTGGCAGTTCCGTGAGTCGATGTCTTTCCTGATCATTACCAAGCTTCGATAGCACCGTTGCTGCGTATTTTTTACCCGCCGCATCGCCGTCAGTTACCACATGCCAATCGATGCCAAACTCTTGCGCGACCTTAATCAGTGCCTTAAGTCCTGATTGGGCGAACTCAATAATCTGCACACCTTCTGCTGCTAGGTTATAGCCACATTGGTTGGCAAGTTCATTGAACAACCAAACCTCGGTTTCACCTTCTACTAATAGCCAACAGCGAGCAAATAGTGCCCCAGAGCGGTGGAAGCGGATATGAAAACCAATTCGTCGAAGTTCATCCTTACTGAAATGGTTCATGTTGAGTTGATTGGCGATGGTTTTGTCTGACTGACGAACCAAGCGACGAATCGATTGAAGTGGGACCGCCGCAAGTAGGTCGCCACTGTTGGTGGTCAGGATTTTCTGCATGGGCAATTTCTGCATCAAGCTCCAAGCCCTTGCCAAGTGTGTTGGGTGCAATCGACCTTCTGGATCTTCAAGGATCAACAGAGGGCGCGCACATCGCCTTAAGTCGTTTGGCCCTTTAGCTTGTAGATAAGCGTTAAGTAACCCCATGAATAATAAGCGGGTTTGTTTATTTTTGGTTTCTTCGACAAGTTGATGAATACTCTGATCATTGGCACCCGCAGAATAAAGCAATCCGTCTCGCTGTTTTCTAGGGTTACGACGAGAAGTACTTTTGAAAGAAAAATAGTGCTCAATCAGACTTTGCATCGACTCTAGGCTACTGCGCATTTCACCTTTATTTACATGACCGGGAATCGCCATTAGACGACGGCAGGTGTTGTCGATTCGTTTTTCTATTCGTGCTTGGCGACCATTACCGTTATTGCCGCCATTTCCGTTTGTGCCATTGCTCGCGTGATGATTCCCGTTCGAATTTGTATGATTAGCGTGACCGTTATTAGCGTGAACATTAGTCGGCAGGTGAACATTGTGGTTAAGGGACTTGCCGTTGAAAGGACGATCAAAGTGCCTTGCATCACGCAAACGGATCACGGGATGTAAGGTCATTAATTCTTGAGCAAGCTTTTCTGAATGATGAAGCTTGAGCGGATTACCGTCCAAACCAAGAAATGCATAGTGTGTGGTTGTCTCATACTGTTCTAACGTCGCGCTGATTCGGTAATAGATGCGAAATACGCCAAACTCGTCTTGAACCCAAATAGGTTTGAGTTTGCGATAACGACCTGCGTTAAGTTCGCTCTTATCGTTAGCTTTTAATGCGAGAACAATTTGAAGATGTTGAGACTGCGGGTGTGAAACAGAGTAATCGACATGAAAATCGGTCATTTCAAAGTGATATGGCACACCGTCTGAGGGCAGAACGACGGAAAGGGCATCCAATAATGAAGACTTACCCCAAGTATTTTCACCAATAAGCGTGGTTAGCTCGTCAAACGCGAGTGACATGCGCTTGATACCTCGAAAGCCAGAAATCTCGATTCTTTCTAGTTGCATAGGCTTACTCCTAACGGAAGGCTCTGCTAATTATTTGAAAGCTAACAGATATCTTTAATCATAATCGAAAAATCCAAATCCGGTATGCTCACCTGTCACAAAACCCGTTGTTTATTAATACGGCGCAAAATGAGATTCTTGATCTATCTCGAGTATTTTTTTGCAGTGCAGTTTCATAAAATTCACGATTCTGTCATGATTCTCGACCTAGTATGAAGGGACAAAGAGAGAAGAAAATATGACTAAAAAGAATAAGCCGACAAAAATAGTGTTGGCACACATCAACGACACCCACTCATACTTTGAACCAACCTCGTTACAGCTATCACTTAAAATGAACAACCACATCATTGAACCTTATGTCAGTGCTGGTGGCTTTGCTCGAATTTCAACACGCTTCAAACAAATAGAACAAGATGCCCAGCGTCAGAAGGTTGGAACCTTGTTCTTGCACGCTGGTGACTGCTTCCAAGGCACGTTGTACTTTTCCTTATTCAAGGGAAAAGCCAATGCCGATTTGTTGAATGCCCTTAATATAGATGCCATGACGCTCGGTAATCACGAGTTAGACATGGGTAATGAGCCCGTTGCGATTTTCGCGAAAAGAATCAAATTCCCGCTGTTGGCCGGTAACTGGAATCTATCGAATGAGGATATCAATAAAACTCATACGCTAGCGGACAACGACATTGTTAAGCCTTATCGGCCTGAAACACGAAGTGCTTCTTTTATAACGAAAGAGTTTGATGGCGAGAAGGTCGCAATATTCGGCTTAAGCATCGACAAGATGGCAGGCATCGCTAACCCAGATATCGATACACCGTTTGAAAATGCTTTGGAAACAGCAAAAGCGACCATTGAGCAAATCCATCAAGCAGGCATCAACAAGATTGTGTTACTTAGTCATCTTGGTTACGAGGCTGATTTAGAGTTAGCAGCCAACGTAACAGGTATTGGTGTCATCGTTGGTGGTCATAGTCATCGCTTACAAGGTGATTTCTCTGATATCGGCTTAGTTAAAGATGATGAATACGGTGTGAAAATTGGCGATACCTATGTTGTCCAAGCGGGTTTCCACGCCATGAGCTTAGGACACTGCGAAATCGAGTTCGATTCTCAAGGCAAAGTGACGCACTTCAATGGTAAAAACGAACTGTTATTAGGCCGTCGACTCTTTATAGACGCGAAACTGAGTGAAGTAGGGCAAGACGATGCCCACGATATGGCGTGTGAGTTTTTAAACAATCACCCTAATATTGCAGTGTGTAAGAAAGATCCTGAGCTGCAGAGCATTCTGACGGATAAATACCAGCCGCGAGTTCGAAAGCTTCAGCAACAAGTGATTGCTCATGCAGACACTAAACTTCGCCATGTACGTATTCCAGATGCTAAAGGCCCGAGTCAACTAGCCCCCTTGGTTGCTCAATCATTTCACCATCTAATGAACAAGAAAGGGCATCAGGTTGACTTTGCCATTCACAACGCCGGTGGTGTAAGAAATTCACTGAACAGCGGCGATGTCTCTGTTGCCGATATTGCCGGAAAACTACTACCGTTTGCCGTACCTATTGGTGTGTATGAAGTAAAAGGTGAAACGATCGCTGGCATGCTTGAAGGTGCAATCAATAACGCGATTGATAATGGTGTCGTGGGCACAGGTTCAGGTAGCTTTCCTTATACACATAATTTGAGGTTTTGTTACCACAAAGAAGCGCCTATAGGACACAGGATTCACCATCTAGAAATTCACTCTGATGATTCAGGTTGGCAAGCTGTTTCTCGCAACCGTATTTACCGGGGCGCGTCGTCAGCCTATACAATGAAAGGCAAAGAGGGCTATAACGCTGTGTTGGATATGATCGGTGATGGCACGGTCACCACTGACTCTATGGCAGACTGCTTCATCGAGTTTCTGCAAGACCACCCAGAGTCGCTTCAACTCAATGAACCGTTGAATTGCATGGAGTGTTTTAGATAACTAAAGCTGATACTGATATTTAACACTATTACTTTGGGTTATTTATAAAATTGGCATTGTTTATGCTTTATCTCTGCAGGTCGCCTTCTTGTGGAGATATGCATGGATAAGAAAGATTGGTTAGATGCGGTAGCGGTTGTCGGTTGGGTATCAGTTTGGTCAGCGTTAGTGTATTTAATACCTGCCGCAGGGCTGTAAATTGCTCTTTTTGCAACTTCATTACGCAGTGCAATAGTGTGTTTGACTTGCGAATTTATTCTTAGAATCAATTCGCGTGTCTATTTGACAAAGTGGCATCAATCAGAAAGGAGCGTTTGCTCCTTTTTTGCTTTTTCCGTGCAAATTTATATAGACGAAACACAACCAGAGGATTATTATCCACGCGTTTGGGGAGTAGTTAGCGCAAGTTTACATATCGTCATCTCGTTAGGCCAAGAGTCTATCCGGTATGTAAAAGTGAAATCCCATATTTCACTTCAACGAGACCAACGCAATCACAGTCAAGATCCGTAATGGAGCTTGATATGCTTTGTTTGCGGAAGGTCTTTGTACAGTTCTTCCGCCCGGAGGAATAATGAACTCAACTCAATCTCTATTATCTACAAATAGTGAATCCTTTTTTTCATCGCCAATCATGACGACTTATGCGGGCTTTTTCCTGCTAACGGTTATTCTCGTCTCTATTGATATCTATCAGACTCGTGGCGGTAACGTTACTATCAAGAAAGCGGCAATCTGGAGTGTTTTCTGGTTTGTACTTGCGTTTTTGTTTGCTGGCTCGATTTACCTATTTTGGGACATTTATGCGCCGAACAGTGACTACACAGCGCAAAAAGCAACCGTGTCATTCATTACGGGTTACTTGTTAGAAAAATCCCTTAGCGTAGACAACTTGTTTGTTTTTGCGATGATCTTTGCTCAATACCAAGTTCCTGAGCATCTAAGACCTCGTGCGCTTCTTTGGGGCGTAATTGGTGCATTGGTGCTTCGTGCAATTATGATCGCACTAGGCGCACAGCTATTGGCGGAATATCACTGGGTGCTTTACGTGTTCGCTGCGTTCTTGATTGGTACAGGTATTAAGCTGGCATTAGACAAGGGCGAAGAGGAGAGTGTGAATACTCTGCCTGAAAAGCTACTTCGTAAAGTGATGCCGGTAACAGAGGACTTCCATGGCCCTGCATTAATGGTTAAACAGGGTGCTAAATGGGCATTCACTCCAATGATGTTGGTCATCGGTGCGATCGCAGTCATGGACGTGATGTTTGCATTAGACTCTATCCCTGCGATCTTTGCGGTAACACAAGAACCGTTCTTGGTACTTGCGGCTAACGTGTTTGCGTTACTTGGTCTTCGCTCGTTGTATTTTGTACTGCAAGGTATGATGGACAAGTTCATCTATTTGAAACCCGCGCTTTCATTCATCATGGTGTTCATTGGTGTGAAAATGCTTCTGGTTGATAGCGAGTGGGCTATCCCAACTTACTGGTCATTGGCGGTATTGGTTTCTACGATGACGATTGCGGTTATAGCGTCGGTTTATGCGAAGAAGCCAGGCATTGAACAAGTAAATTAAAAACAAATATAACTTATCGAAAAGTCGATAATGAACACGTGGCTGATGAAGTGGAAAATTTATTTATGTAAATTTTATGTGACATTGGCCACTGTTGTTTGCGGGTTATTTGTACTAAATGCATGATTTAAACACTATATTGAATTTGTACTCACATAATCTGCATATCTATTTTGTGGCATTGTTAATGGTTTGTTTTATTAGAAAAACTAATCCCAAAATCTAATTTTAGTCATTTTTTAACCTGCAAAAGATCACCTATTATTCTTGTCATCAGAACGAAACACATTAATAAATTTATAGAGAGGCAATCATGGCTCAAGCAGTACAAATGAATACTATCGCTGTTCCTAACTCTATGGATAAGAAAACCTACTCGGTTAACTTCAAAGGATTGATTGCACACATTTTCGATATTCTTTTCGTAGACAACTCTCCACGTAGTTACTACGCAAGCGACCTATCTGGTCACATGCAACGCGATATCGGTATTAACCGTTAATCTCAGCGTTAACATGTAAATATAGAATTTTAAGAAAACGCCAGCTTCTAAAGCTGGCGTTTTTGTATCTGAAATAAACTCAATCTCTTCGTAAACTAAGCACCTGAAAGAAAAACCTAGGCATAACGGTCTGTATTTGAGCGCCATTCAATTCGCTTTGTACAAGGATCTCGGTATGTCACACGCCAAACGCAATTCATCATTGATTAAACTTTGTTTATTTGCCTTACCGATCGGCTTCTATTCCTCAGTGTCGCTTGCACAAACCTGGAGTAATGAAGGCCAGCCCGCACAGGTTATCGAGCTCTTCACCTCTGAAGGTTGTTCAAGTTGTCCACCTGCTGATCAGTACCTCAGTACTTTTGAAGACCATCCAAAACTTTGGACACAAGTTATTCCGCTTGCCTATCACGTCGACTATTGGGACTACCTCGGTTGGGGGGATAAGTTCGCGAGCAAGGCGTTCAGTCAGAAGCAACGACTGTATAAAGCTTACGGCTTAACAAGTGGGGTTTACACGCCGGGCTTTGTTGTCGATGGAAAAGAGTGGCGCGGTTACTTTAACTGGTTAGACAGAACGTTACCTTCTCTTAAACAACAAAATAACCCCAAGCTAACGGTCAACCATAAAGGCGATACGTTCAGCGTAAGTTACGAAGGCAAAGGGGATTATGTTGCTCATATAGCTTTGCTGGCGATGAACGAAGTCACCAGCGTTAAGGCGGGCGAGAACAGGGGTAAGAAACTCGAACATGATTTTGTTGTGGTTTACGATGGTTATCAGCGTGGTGAGTCTGAATGGCAATTTAATATCAATTTTGAGCCACTTGTCGCTACACCAGACGCAGTCGCTGTTTGGTTAACCGAGCCGAATTCGTATGCACCGGAACAAACGGTAGCAGGTTGGCTGAACTAACTGCAACCCACGACAATTGTGTAGCTGGAATACTCTTAGACGAAGTTGGTACGGCGAGTATCGAGGTTCTCACATCGATAACTTCGCTTCTGACGGATATTAATCAGTGAAATAGAAGCGAAAGGGCGATTTAGTTACGTAATACTGCTGAAATACGTTAATATAGCGCGCTATTATTTTAGCTTTGAGTTCCTGCAATTAATGACTAACACCACAGCACCAACCAACTTCTCTGATCTTGGCTTAATCTCTCCTTTGATGGCTCGTTTATCTGAGCTTGAATACCAACAGCCAACGCCTATCCAAGCGCAAGTGATTCCAAGTGTGTTAGCAGGACGCGATTTAATTGCAGGCGCAAATACCGGTTCAGGTAAAACCGCAGCATTTGCACTTCCACTGTTACAAAAGATTCATGAAGATGCCCCTCTGGACCGTCGTTCAGGCAAAGGTAACTTTGTTTCTGGCCTTATCTTGGTTCCTACTCGTGAACTTGCTAAGCAAGTGGCTGACAGCGTTAAATCTTACGCTGTGCATTTCAATGGCGCGATTAAAACGGTTTGTGTGTTTGGTGGTGTATCGGTAAACACTCAAATGCAGGCGCTACGTGGCGGCACTGATATATTGGTGGCAACACCGGGTCGTCTGCTTGACCTTATTTCGAGCAACGCTATCAAACTAGATAAAGTGAAAACGTTAGTGCTTGATGAAGCTGACCGAATGCTAAGCCTAGGTTTTACCGAAGAACTTGATGCAATCTTGAAGCTCTTGCCGAGCAAAAAACAAACCTTGTTGTTCTCTGCAACTTTCCCAGAGCAAGTTAAAACGCTGACTCACGAACTTCTAAGCGATCCAATTGAAGTTCAACTTCAAAGTGCCAATGCGAGCACACTGGTTCAACGTGTATTCGAAGTAGAAAAAGGTCGCAAGACAGCGTTACTCGCACACCTAATTCAACAACATGAATGGCGCCAAGCTCTGATCTTCGTTAATGCGAAGAACAGCTGTGAGCACCTAGCAGACAAGCTTTACAAGCGCGGTATCATCGCAGAAGTATTCCACGGCGATAAAGGGCAAGGTTCACGTACTCGTATCCTAGAAGATTTCAAATCTGGCGAGATTGACGTTCTGATCGCGACAGACATCGCGGCACGTGGTCTGGATATTGAGAAGCTTCCAGTGGTAATCAACTTTGACTTACCGCGTAGCCCGTCAGACTACATGCACCGTATCGGCCGAAGTGGTCGTGCAGGTGAAGTTGGTCTTGCGTTATCTCTGATCGATCACGAAGATTACCACCACTTCAAAATCATCGAGAAGAAGAACAAGATTCGTCTTGAGCGTGAGCAAATTGAAGGCTTTGAAGTGGATGAAGAAGCGACAGCTGAACTGATCGCAGCACTAAAACCTGTTGCGCCACCGGCCGGTACTGGCAAGAAGAAAAAGAAGAAGAAAGCTCCAAAAAACCAAGATGTGTGGCTGAACAACAACTGATCTTGAGTCAGCAAGCCATATAAATCAATAAGTAATAGACATTCAAAAGGTGCTTAATTGCGCCTTTTTTGTGTCTGTAGGGCTGGGATTTGAGTCGTTAATAAACGACTGTTGCAGTGTTAAACAACCCGATAAGCCGTTCGAAGGATAGCGTCCTCCATAAGAGATTCGGCGATTTAACGCTTTGCTCATAACCTGTTCGGGTTTTGAGCAATTGGGTAACCGCGTGAAGACCTCGATTAAACAATTAGTGCTGGCCACTTCATTTTTCCTGTTTACCCAACACTCTTCTAGTGCTGCTGAATTTGAGGTTAAAGGGGTTAATAAAACTCTCACCGAAAATGTAGAATTATATTTAGAACCTTTAGCCGATGTTCCTGCATCACAGCTATCGAAAACGAAGCTATCTAAACGTATTCAAGATGCACTCAACCCTTATGGTTATTATCACCCACAGCTCGATATCGACCTCAATGATTCTGATAACGTGATCATTAACATCGATTCTGGTCCTGTCATGCGCATCGCAGAATCGATAGTAAAAATAACAGGTGAAGCTAGCCTAGATGCGGAGTTCATCAATATACTCAATCAAAGCAAGTTAGGCTCAGGTTTAACTTTGTCTCACCAAGAATATGACCAAACTAAGCGTGCGATTTTCTCTTTAGCAAAGCGGAAAGGTTATTTTGACGGCAGGTTTATCGAGTCAAAGATTGAAGTTATTCCTAGCGAGAACATCGCGAATATACACTTGTATTTTGCAAGTGGTCCACGCTACAAGTTCGGTTCTATAAGTATTCCTGATGATGGGGTTGACCCTACTCGTATCGAGAAAATACCCACCTTTAAAAAAGGTGATGACTTTGACACCATCAAGTTAGGTGAACTGCAATCTGATTTGTCAGACACTCAATGGTTTCGAAGTGTCATCGTACATGGTGACTTTGACAAACTTGATGACAACCTAGAAGTTCCAATTGAAATCATTGCCGAGCCAAGTTCTCGAAATATCGTGCAGGTCGGTGGCGGCTATTCTACAGATCTCGGTTTACGCGCCTCTCTCAGTTGGTCAAAGCCTTGGTATAACCGGAGAGGCCACAGCTTTGAAACACAGACATATTTGTCTGAACAGGAGCAATCACTTCAGTTGGGGTACAAAATCCCCACAGAGAAAGTCACAACGGATTACTTTGGTATTCAGTTTGAATCGAAACGAATTGATCACCGAGACACCAATAGCTTTACAAACGATCTTAAGTTCGAACGTTACTGGCAATTAGACAGTGATTGGCAAAGTACCATTTATGTCAAATACTTGCACGAACAGTACCGTCAGGCGTCTGAGGAAGAGCAATCGCAATTACTGTTACCTGGCATCAGTTTTTCTCAGGTTGATCGTAAAAATGATCAGTTGGAGCTCAATCATCGACACATCTATTCTGTCGAGTATTCTGACCCTAGTCTGTTCTCTGACTCAAGGCTGTTGCGGTTGGAAGGAAACAGTGTCCTTTCATGGGATATTAGTGACAGGCAGAAGCTCCATTTCCGCTCCAACGTAGGCATCAACATTGCCAAATCATTATCTGATGTGCCGTCGTCACTGCGGTATTTTGCTGGTGGCGATGGAAACCTGCGAGGTTATGGTTACGAATCTATCTCCCCTAGAGACGAGAATGGTGAACTAACGGGGGCACGTTATATGTTAACTGCTGGGCTCGAATATCAGCATCAAGTCTATCGTTCAATTTGGTTGGGCGCATTTCTTGATGTGGGTGATGCATTTGATCAACAAGCGGATTGGAAGCGTGGGACGGGCGTGAGTTTGATTTGGAACTCACAGTTAATGCCAGTTAAGCTCGATTTTGCTTACGGCTTAGATGCGCCTGAAGGCGACGAATTTCGTATTCATTTTTCCTTTGGTACTCAATTCTGATTTTTGTACGCTGTTTATGCACTCGCGAGGATGCGAACCATCTAATAGGATTCAAGTAAATCGAAAGAGCGTAATAACCTTTGTGCTTTAGCAAACACAAAGGTAAAAACAATGAAAAAGCTACGATTCGGTGTATTTGGTAATATGGGCCCTGAAGCAGATGCTCTGTTCCAAGATATCGTCGCCAAGAAAGAAATTGAACACGGCGCACTTAAAGACTAAGACCACATGGCCATGATAGTGGTGAAAAACTCAGATATCCCCGATCGATCTGAAGTGATTAACGAAGGCGGTACCGATCCTGTGCCTGAACTGATTGAGTCAGCGTGCATTTTAGAACATGCCAATGTTCAGTTTGGCGTAATGACCTGTAACACCGCTCATTACTTTAGACCTGAGGTTCAAAAGCACACCAACGTTTATATCGTCGACATGCTTCAAACCACGGTTGATCAGATCAAAGAAGACAATCCGGAAGCAATTGTTGGTATTCTGTGTACCAATGGTACTTACAACTCGGGAATCTATGACCGTTACTTAACTGACGCCAATCTGGTGTTTGTTAAGCCAGATGCCTTTGAGCAAGAGCATAACGTACATAGCGCTATCTATGGTGAAGTGACGGGTGAGATGACCGAGTGTGGTCAAGCGATTCGTAAAACAAACGGTATTAAAGCCGGTCAGTTTGACCATAATGCAGCGCTGCTTTCGATTGCTGTACAAAGTATCGTTGATAAAGGGGTAAATACCGTGATTTTAGGGTGTACTGAACTTCCTCTTGTTAGAAAACAGCTTGCAAGTGCATTTCCAACTATCAAACTTATTGACCCAATGGAAGCTGTGGCTGAGCGTGTTGTAGATATCTATCGACTAGCAGAACAGTATGTCGAACGTGACCATCTTGATTACGACATTAGTGATGTTGAATCTATTTACACAACGTTAGATATGGTTAACTACGTAGCTAAGAGAGCGATGACTCGTCGTTTATAAACTGAGGTCTGCTTGCCTGAAACATAAATAAACCGCGAATCACGCGGTTTTTATGTTTTGAAGATTGATGAATTACAAAGAATTGCAGACAAATAAGGGCTTTATGATTCTGACACACTCACGGGCATTAGTATTAAAGCTCAAACTCGCCGTTTATTTTGCGGAACAACCAATCCGGCAACTTATTCCATGAACTGTAATCAGGGTTCTTAGTCTGTTTTTGTTCCCCTGAAACCCAAGTAGTCTCACCTGATTGGGCACGTGACACCTCCCAGAACAATTCCTCTTTCTGACGCGTTAAGTAGTGTGTCACTTGCTTCGCAAACTCTTCATTGTCAATCAACACACCAAACTCAACGTTCAGAAAGTCTGATCTTGGGTCAAAGTTAGAAGAACCAATGTAGGTAAAACGGTCATCTAAAATTACTGTCTTGTTGTGGTAGTAGGTATCAACATGAAAGTAGTGATCATCATTGATCGCTTGGCTTTTGTACTCATAGATACTTACGCCTTTGTCGAGTAAAGTCTCACGGTGTTTTTCGTAATACGCTGGTACAAAGCCTGAATCATTGGAAGCCGATGAGTTGGTCAGTAAAGTGACTTCGGCTTGGTTCTCTCTGAGCGCATCGACAAACACAAACTGATTATCGCTTGGCACCATATAAGGCGTAGAAATTATAGCCTTAGTTGGCGTCGCTACTTTTTGCTTCATTAAGTGCTCTGTACGTTGACGAAAGTAAGGCTTGTTGTCATTGAGCTTCTCCAGTGAATCAAATACTGGCGTGACAGAGGCCGAAATGAACTTCGGTTGGTTTAAGCTCTTTATCTGCCTTTCGACTTCAGACGTGATCAACGCTGTATTCTTCTCGCCTTTGTTTAACGCTTTGGTGAACGCTTGGTATTGGTCGATCTCCTGGATTTGAATGCGCTCTTGAATTGGCACTACGTATTCGCTCTCCCAAAGTGCTTGGTAGTTGCGGCCGAAAGACGCTATTACCGTACCTCGAAACAGAACGTCCATATCAAAGAAATTGGCATTTTCGCTATACCCAAAGTAATCATTACCAATATTTCTTCCGCCCAAAATCATCGATTGGTGGTCAACATTGAAGTACTTCTCGTGAAGTCGATTATCCAGTTGTTTTTGGTGAGTCGAGAAGTTGAACGCACGACCAATCCAGCCAGCTTTACGTGACTCAAAAGGGTTGAACAGTCGAATCTCAATATTGGGGTGTGAGTCTAGCTCGGCCAACCATTTGTCATTGAATACCAACAAGTCATCCAGTGTGAGGCGCACGGCCACATCGCGGTCAGCGGCGTGTTTCAGCTCGTTTAACAGCATCAGACCCAGAGTGTCGTTTTCCCAAGAGAAGTAAGTCATATCAATCGAGTGTTTTGCTTGGCGAACCAGATCAATGCGGCGAGCAAAGGCTTCAGGCGCGCTAGGGATCAAATAGACTTCGGCTTGATGTTCTGTGCTTTGCCAGTTAGCTTCGAAATCGGGTTCAACATCAGGGTAGGGTTGGGCGCATCCTGCGAGCAAGGCAATCAACATTATTGTGCATGCTGTTTTTAGTTTGCTAAGTGTCATAACTAACCTGCGTTTAAACATAAAATTTAGATATAAAAACGGCCAGCGAACTGGCCGTGAAAGTAGGAGGGGTGTTGAATATGTTTAGTTTAGGTACCAGTCCCAAGGCATAAGACCTTGCTCTGCTAGACCCGTTAAGCGACCTTCACGAAGCTTAGGATCAACACCTGGGTTTGTGACATAGTCCCAGTCTAAGGTAGTACTGTTTTCGCTGAATCCTGCACCATCAATTACAAGCACATTGTCTGCAGCATCGCTGTACTGGTAGCTCTGGAACAATTCATCCCTAAACCAAAGACGCGACATTTCGTTCATTAGTGCTTTTTCTTTGCTTGATGGATTTACTTCGCTTCCATCAAAACGTACAGCTTTGTTGAACATAAATGGCAGTTCTGAACCGTTACATGCACCGCTGATGCAACCGATCGTTTTGAATAGATCAATGATTGACAGTTGGTCGTATTCGCCCGTTTCTTCATTTAGACCTGTTTTAAAGTTCCACATGTTAAAGCTTGGTTTGTGCTCAAAGTGGTATAGCGTTGCTTCTACTTCGCTGTTTGCTGCCAAATAACGAGCAGGGCCATTGAACAAGGTGTCATTTAGCAGGGTTTTAAATTGCTTCATGTTGTCAAGAGCGCCACCAAAGCTAGATTCTGAGTTAGGGTAGAAATCAGTTAGAGCCAGAATATCTTGGGTTTGCTGGTGGCTAGTGATCTCAACAATGTCGACCAAGCAACCTACGGTACCCGCAATATCGTTGGTATCAATGCATCCAGTCATTTCAAGTAGATCACCTTCTAGCTTGGCACCATAAAATAAGCTCGTTACTGCGCTGTACGCACTGCTTGGCAATACAAGATCTGCTGAAACTTCATCACTTGCTTGCTCAGATAGTTTTTGTTGCAGAAGAACGATGTTGTTTTCATCTTCTAACCAGTTAACCATAGCTAGAGCTAGCTTTGTTGGATCTTCGTTAGTAAGCAGTTCAGGTTCATCATTTGTTAATAACTCGATGACCGTCGGGATTAAGAACGTAGCGCTAAATAGCATGCCAAAGCTGTTCGCTTCATGTGCATTTTCACCTAGGACAGTTGGTACTGAGAAGCCTGCTTTCATTGGTGACTCTGCTGATTCGCTACAGCTACCAAGGAGACTTGTTTTTTCACACAATATGTATGGAGCAAAAGGCATCAGGTTTGACATTGGCGTCTCATCTGCGGCTGGGCTCAGAATTGGGATTTGCAAAGAACCTAACAACCAATTTTTTAGCTGTTCAATACCATCCAAAGCTGTTTCTTGCGACGCCATGATCTCGTCGACCGAAGTGTCTGCATCAAAGTTATTGTTGCGGCTCTTAGCAACGTCATAACTTGGATACTCAAACCCATAAGGGTTGCTTTGCATGATTGCACGTTGGAAATATTGACCTGCGATATCATGATCTTGCTGTAAGAAACCAATAGACATAGCACCAGAGCCTTGACCCATAACGGTTACGTTTTGAGCGTTACCACCGAAGTCAGCGATATTGTTATGTACCCACTCTAAGGCGCGCTTCTGGTCACCTAGGCCATAGTTGCCATCTTCGTTCGCGCCTTTAATCCATTGAGTACCTAACTGACCAAGACGGTAGTTAAAGCTTACATAGATGAAAGGCTTACCATCGTCGCTTCCTTGAGCAACCACGGTATCACCTTGGATGAGCGGCTCTGCACCAGAACCGTATTCGAAATCACCACCGTGAATGAATACATAAACCGGTAGTTCTGCGTCAGCATCTACGCCTACTGGGCGCCAGATATTGAGGTTAAGGCAGTTCTCATCTTGTGTTTGTGTTGTCGTTTTTAGTTGAGGACAAGCATAACCGAACTGAGTCGCATCCAAAGTACCTTCAACAAGGTTTACAACTTCACTGGGTTTAAAGCGCTGAGCCTCTGCATATTGAATCCCTTTGAAAGATTCAACAGAAGCCAGTTTGTCGTCTTCGGTATTAGACGTAATCACCAGCTCTTCTTTAGACGCTGTGATCATCGCGTCGCCGATTTGAGTAGTAAACGTTTCAGCAGGGGCAGGTACGAGAGGTTCAGGTTTATCTGGCTTTGGAACCGTTGGTTCAACGTCTGTGTCACAGCCAGCAAGAGCGGCCGCAATAGCGAGTGCGATGAGAGAACGATATGCAATAGTCATAAAAAATGTGTCCACAATAGAATTCGGTAAAATAACGAACCGCGCATCGATACCGTCAAACCTGTAGATCCATAAGGTGATGGCTCCGTCTTTGGAGCATTTGACGTTGTGTTTCTTCGTGTGTTATCTACTGGATAACCAACGTTGGCGCGTTTTCATTTGTATGATGTCGACCTAATACAACGTAGGTTCACATCAGAAATTTGGTTAGATTTAGTCTAAAAGCGATAGCCAAGGTTCAATGTCACAGCCGAACGAGTTTCACCTTTGTTGTACAACACGGTCATGTTGTAATGCTTGCCAATCTGTTTGTTGACTCCGGTTAAAAATGCCCACTGGTTAATGTCGACACCAACGTCGTAATCAAACTCAATATCGTCTGTCTTTACAGTACCTTGCATACGTGAATCTAAACCTTGGTATTCAGCACCAACGAAGAATTGAGCGCGATAATCAACTAATTGGTAGCCCAACATTGGCTGAATCGTGACAATGCCGTCACCCCAATCATCCATCCCTTTCAGACGGGTTTGTGAATAGGTACCCGTCACTGAGGCAAAGAACTCTTTGTAACCAACAGATAATGTTGTACCCGCACCGCGTAAGTCATATTCGAGATGGAGTGGTACATTTAAACGCCCACTGTTACACAGTGCTGATACGCCCTCGCACAGTTTGTCGCCTAGACCAGGTAATTTGTTATTGAGTTTATCTTGTAGATATTCTCCCGCAGCGCCGGTGTAAGAGGCATCAACATTCGCATCAACGTTTACCTTTCCTACATATCCGAATACATTCCAGAACGGCAGAATATTCACATCACCACGTATTGAAAGACTTTCTGCTTTAACCGTTGCAACGCTATCTTCAGGGTCGAATAGGTCATTCAAGCGCACACCGCTAATGACGTAATCGGTCATAGGAAGGTTCATGTCTTGATTGCGATAAGCAACTGAAACACCGAATGGTAATGGCAAATCGATACCTTGACGACGCACCATGTCACCCATTAAAGGGAATACTCGATCCAACTTAACACTCGCTTCTTGCATACGAGGATCTGAAACTTCTTTTAGACGCTCTTCATGCAGGACATTAACGCCGTTGTCGTCTTCATAAATTGCGACGGGTTCAGTTACAGCGCTCATGGTCATCGGTTTCGTTTTAGACGTACCCTCGATGTTAGTTGTCTTACGTTCAATAACGACTTTACCAGAGTCTAACGTTTGGAAATCAATCACTTGGTAATAGGTATCGACTTTTGACTTACCAAGATTAAATGGCTTGTCGTTGGTGATTACCATGCGTTTTGGTGTGCCGCCTACAAGTTCAATATCAACATTCAAGAAACGGAAATAGGCGATGTCTTGTGGTAAGCCGTATTTCGAATAGTTGAAGCTAATGGTCACGTCGCCGTTGTCTTTTTCATTGACTTTCACTGACGATGGATCGAAGCTTTCTGCATAATTTCTTAGTCGATACTCAGTGCGCGTAAACTCTTCAATTTCATCGATCAGTTTTTCGTTTTCATCCAGCTCTTGCGGGTTGTATTTGACGCGCAGGTCGATGTTGCCTTTGCTGTCTGTGTTTTTTATCAGATAGACGCTTGAGTCACGAACCTCATCGCCAATTTGTATGGTTCGATGTGCGTGTTCAACTAGGTGTTCGCCCTGTACGAGCGAACTGATTGCTAGCTTTGGTAAATCATGACTGATGCCATATTTGTCAAATAGTGCTCGACCTTTTTCCATAACTTCGCTGTAAGTATTGGTTTCTGCCGCAGACGCAAAATTGGGGGTGGTAAGTAATAGGGCGCACGCTAACACAGAAAGAGTATGGGTCTTACAGGCGCTGGTGCGTATTTCAAAAAAACTCATGACGGTTCCCACGCTGAGTAGCCTCAAACCTTCGAGACTCAAACAGTCGATGTAATACTGAACGTCGTGTTCAGTTGTTATGTATTTATCCGTTAGGATTGCTAGTGTGAATGTCGCGACTAAAAATGCATTGCGTCAATCAATGAGAGGATTTTAAGAGGAGGTGGCAGATCGCGTTAATCGCTTTTGATGGACGCTATCCTCACTTAGTAATAATTAGCGTTAATCAATTGATTTATAATGATTTTCAATAGATAAAAAACGGCCTGTGAAGTAAAAATACTTGGCAGACCGTTTTGTTGTGAGTTGTTAAGCGCATTTAGTTCTAAGCAGTTACCCTCACTCTAAATAGATCAGTAAACAACTTCGCTATCATCAGAATAATCAAAATGTTTACGAGCATCAAAAGTGGCGTTTCAATTCCATAAACAGGTGTGAGGTTGAGCGCACCAGATGTGAGAACAACTAATAAGTTAATACCCAATATTCGGTGTACCATGAGCTTAGGTGTCGCGAACACTTTCCATATCACCATAGTGTTAAGGAAGTAGAATAGTCCCAGCTCCCATAGTTCTGTCATTAATGGCATCACAAAGATGTATTGCAACAGAACCACCGACCCTGTACCCAACACACCATAAAAAGCGTCCTTAATAACGCTTGGTGGCATGGGCGGCACCATAGAAGAGAATACACCGGCTAACATAGGAAATATGAAACCACCTGGAACTGGAAGATAAATCCAAATCAACAGCGATGTGATAAACATCGACACGCCTTGCAGCACTTTGCGCCCATCTTCATTCAAATGTTCAACAAACGTGCGATGTGCATGATGCCAAGATACGTCTTTATGATCACCTGTGACATTGAGTTCACCCTCAACAAGAGATTGTTCTGGTGTTAATACATCGAACGTCTTCAAGTTGTGAGTAAGAACTGCCCATTGGATATCTAAGTCTGATTCGCTGTTACTTTGTTTGAGTAATGTATCTTGGATATGTGCCATTTCATCGATACGCAAGCGCCATGTTTGGATGTTCTCTTTAAGGTGGTAGCTTCCGGTCAGTGGCAGATCTAAAAGTTGATACAGCTTATCAATATTCGCGGTGTTGCTTTCAAGTGCGGCAATGTCGATGTTGTCTGTTTTTTCCATCGCATCTAACAACGCTTGTTTACTGGTTTCGAAACGTTGTACAAAGTTGAGTTCAGTATTCACAGGCCACACGATGCGATACACAATAGAGAACACAACAACACCTAATAGTGTTTCTTGAAGTCTAAGTACAGCAAAGTGAAAGGTGGTTTGGTTATCAAACCCGCCCAGACAAGCAACAATCGAACACACGGTAAATCCTATTGAAAAGATGTAGCCGTATTTCTCGTCACTAGACATGAAAATACAAGTGCCTAAGAACACGGTAAGAAATGTTAGAAACAAAAATCGATCTTGTGAAAACATCGCAATGAGGAAAAAGGCATAACCGGTCCCTAACAAGGTTCCCATTAACCGGTTATGGCCTTTGTTTATTGAATGGGCGAAGCTCTCGTTCAATGCCATCACTGCGACGGCTATCGCAGCCCAATACGGTTTTTCCCAACCAAACCACAACGCTAGGCAGATTGCGATAACGATAGAGAGTGCGACTTTAATCGCGTCTTTAGTCGATGCAGTGAACATAAGAATCACCTAGCTATTTTTGATTATTTTGATCGAGGCAGTCATACCAACACGCAGTTGTACGTCTTCTGGTATTTTGTCTAACTTCACTTTGATAGGGATGCGTTGAGCTAGGCGTATCCATTGGAAGTTTGGATTCACGTTTGGCAATAAATCATTACCTGTGCTGCCGTCTTGCTTCGCGATACCAAAACCAATACTTTTGATATGTCCTTCTAGCTGAACATTGTTGTGCATCATTAAGGTCACATAAGCAGTGTCCTGAGCATCGACACCGACTAAATCAGTCTCTTTGAAATAACCTTCAATCCAGAAGCTATCTTCATCAATTAGCGCAACCACAGGTGAATTCGCGACAACTTGAGAGCCAACACGTAGGTTCAGATTGGTGATATAGCCGTTAGTAGGCGCATATACCTTGGTGTACTCAAGGTTGAGATGTGCTTCTTCTACGTTCGCTTTTGCCAGTTCGACATTTGCGGCGCTGGTTTCTACCGCGTTGTTCAAGTTGTTTAGTGTCAGCACGGGCACGGCACCGGGCGTTCTTTTCTCTAAATTCAACGCGCGTTGCTCTTCGTTTTTGGCTTTGGCGAGTAGGGCAAATGCTTGTTTTTGAGTCGCAAGTGCTTTTCTGTAGGTCGCCTTGTAAATACTCGGATCGATCTCAAAAAGAAGATCGCCTTTTTTTACCTTCGAGTTGTCTTCGACATGCACTTCAATGACTTGACCCGTGACTCGAGGTGTAATCGAGACGATATAAGCGCTGACTTGTCCGTCTCTGGTCCATGGGTTACTTGAGTACGACTGGTAATAGCTATAAACCACAGTTCCCGCAGCAGCCAATAATAAAAGTGTGATGAGATAACGTTTGATCACAGTAAGTGCCTCAAAAAATGGTAATAAAATGGCCGATAGCGCCAGTAAAAATCACGATCAAGCTCAGTTCTGCTATTGCAGGAAAGGCGACGTACTTATGAAGGCCAAACCGTGTCGCGATTGACCCTGTTAGCATTGTCAGTATGTAAGCCAGTGCGATAACCAATAACAGCGGTGGGAAGTAGACTTCATCCCACACAAGCTCATGCGGCATGGTATTCATGGTTCTGTTCTCTATTTGTTTGATGAATGCAACGATAACGGAGTTCGATTTATTGTGATAATCGCTTATAGAGGATCGTACCCATCAAAATCCAACTTTATTCGGTGATTATGCCAACTGCCTCTTTGTTGAGAGCCGTAAGCCAGTAAAACAACGGTAGGTAGGTTGTCGTTCTTGAAGTGGAAACACTTAATTGAAATTGATTTCGAAAATCATCTACTTTTGCCGGTTTAAGATAAATCTATTTAAAATAATCACTTAAGATGTAAATTGCACTTCAAAAACTATGCGAACAGTTAAAGTGATGATTTGATCCATCAAATGGGATTACATAATAAAACCTTTTGTTCTTAATATTCGGTTCGAAGC
>NZ_JBFRTN010000050.1:0-33392 GCF_041474095.1 Vibrio sp. 10N.222.54.A3 | reverse complement strand
CAGTGGTACCGCTACTGGCTTTTTCTTATTTATCTAGATATAAAAAAAGAGCGAGTAATCTCGCTCTTTTTTGTTTTCGTTAACTTAGAAACTAGTCTTGTTTCTCGTCAGCGACTACTCGAGAGTTGTCAGGTGTCGCGAAGTGTTCAGAAAGCTCTTTGTTCGAAACAATATAGCCAACCCACAACGCACCCAAACAGATCACAACGGCAATACCCGTCGCGCTTAGTGCTTGGCTAGCCATTGCCGCGACCAATGCACTTGATAGGCCACTGATACTGATTTGCAGGCTGTTTTGTAGACCAGCAGCTGTTGCTGGGCTCTGTTTAGCGCTTGATAGAGCACGGTTTACTACGATTGGGTAAAGTGCGCCGTTTGCGACAGCAATCAAACAGAAAGGCGCAAGTAGAGGCCAGATTGACGTCAGTTCCCACTGTGATGCGATAAAGATAAGCATCGCCGCTACACTGAACAAACCGATAAGGTTTCTTAGTACAACGCCATCGCCATATTTCTTCACTGCTTGCTTACCGAAGTAACCACCCGCCATGAACGCGATTGTTTGTGGGATAAAGCTCAAACCGATGTCTTTTGCTTCATAACCTAGTTGAGCCATGATCTCTGGCATACCTGTTAGGTAAGCAAAGAACGCTGCAGATGCTGACGCAAACATTAAAACATTACCCATGTAAGGCTTTGATTTAAGCAACATCTTGATGTCTGTCTTAATCGATGTCTGTTTTACTTCAGGCGCTTCTTTTGGTTGAGCCATTGTTGTCGCCACTAGCAGTGCACCCATCAAGGTTAATGTGATGAAGATGCTGTGCCAACCAAAACTATCCGCCAGTAACACACCTAGCTGAGGTGCTAGTGCAGGAGATAGCGCAACCAAAGGCATGATGGTTGCAAAAATTTGTTGGCTACTGCTTTGTGAGTAACGCTTGATAACCATTGCTTGCCAGATTACCGCTGGAGCACATACACCGATCGCTTGAATGAAGCGTAGTGTCAGTAGGTGCCATACCTCGGTGCTGAATGCCAAGCCGAATGAAGCCGCAGTAAAGATAACAAGACCAACCGCCAACGTATTACGGTGACCATACTTGTCACTCGCTAGGCCCCAAAGAAGCTGACCCATTGCCATACCGCCAAGGAATACCGTTAGAGACAGAGCAATTTGCTCTGGGCCGGTTGCGAAATCAACTTCCATTGCCTTAAATGCAGGAAGGTACATATCGGTCGCAATAAAGCCAAGCATTGAAAGAACTGCAAGGTAGACCAATTGAAATTTAGAAATATTCATAAGATGCCATTAAGCTAAAAGTAGTGATGTATTTATCATCAAAAAAATTGTTTGATAGACAGAAGTTAAAGCCCCTGTTTATTTATGCTGACATTCTATTTTTCAGACCTGATAAAATAAAACGCTAAAATATGTAGTTATCAATCAAAAAATTTGAAGGCTTATGTTCTCTAAATCCTCTTTAGAAATGCTCGATACGGTAGCGCGCTTGGGCAGTTTTACCGCGGCGGCTGAGCAGTTGCACAAAGTGCCCTCGGCGATCAGTTATGGTGTCAGACAGGTCGAACAAGAACTGGATGTGCTGCTTTTCAGGCGTTTACCGAGAAAGGTTGAGCTCACTCCGGCAGGTGAACTGTTCATTGAAGAGGCACGTGCGTTACTGAGACAGATGGAAGAGGTCAGTGCTCAGACTCGCCGAGCAGCGCGTGGTTGGAAGAAAACCTTGCGCCTAACGCTCGATAACGTGGTTAAGCTCGATAAGATGAAGCCGATGATTGAAGAGTTCTATCAAACCTTTGAGTTTGCAGAGCTTCAGATCAACATGGAGGTGTTTAATGGCTCTTGGGAAGCGATTGCACAGGGCAGAGCGGATATTGTGATTGGCGCAACCTCAGCGATTCCGGTCGGTGGCGACTTTGAGGTTAAAGATATGGGACGCCTAGATTGGGCGTTTGTAATGTCGCCCAGTCACCCGTGTGTGCGAGAGCAAAACCTCAACGAAGAATTTGTTAGCCAGTATCCCGCGATATGTTTGGACGATACCTCTAGTGTGCTCCCTAAGCGACACACAGGCCATTACTCAAATCAAAGACGCCTATTGTTACCTAACTGGTATAGCGCCATAGAGTGTCTTAAGAATGGAGTTGGGGTGGGTTATATGCCGAGGCACATTGCCGCGCCAATTATCGAGCAAGGCTTGCTGGTGGAAAAAATACTGCCTGAACCGAGCCCGCAGAGTCATTGTTGTTTGGTCTGGCGAAAAGACGATAACCATAAACTGATCGAATGGATGGTGAAGTACCTAGGATCGAGTGAGCAACTTCACCAAGATTGGTTGGATCATCGCAAGGCGATCTAATGATCTGTTTACAAGAAGATCCTTTTCAAGCTTAAGCTGAATCAGCATCAATAAAAAGAGCGAGTAAAAACTCGCTCTTTTGGGTTTGATAGTTTAATTCTTAAGACAAGAAGAACTTGTAGGAAGGGTTATCGGTTTCATCTTTACAC
The DNA here is from genome assembly GCF_041474095.1 of Vibrio sp. 10N.222.54.A3. NCBI lineage: Bacteria > Pseudomonadati > Pseudomonadota > Gammaproteobacteria > Vibrionales > Vibrionaceae > Vibrio > Vibrio sp. 10N.222.54.A3. Next base: position 30,862 of record NZ_JBFRTN010000050.1, on the reverse strand, counting down.
TGATAACCAAGCTCTCGTAAATGTGTTGAGAACTGAGCTAAATCATCATCGCCAAGTTCGAAGCCACACAATACGCGACCATAATCGGCACCGTGGTTACGATAGTTGAACAGGCTGATGTTCCAGTGGGTACCTAAGGTATCAAGGAACTTAATCAAGGCTCCTGGGTATTCAGGAAACTCGAAGCTGTATAGGCGCTCTTTCAATGGTTTTGATGGTTTGCCGCCAATCATATAGCGAATGTGTAGTTTTGCCATCTCATCATCAGAAAGGTCGACGACTGGATATCCGCCCTCACGTAGGTCATTGATGATGTGCTCAAGTTCTTCCTGACCACCTTGCAGACGTACACCAACGAAGATATTCGCTAGGCTTTCGTCGTTGTGGCGGTAGTTAAACTCCGTCACCGCTCGGCCGCCAATAATATTGCAGAACTCTAGGAACGCCCCTTGTCGCTCAGGGATAGTCACCGCAAGCAGACCTTCTCGCTTCTCACCTAGCTCACAACGTTCAGAGACATATCGCAGGCCGTGGAAGTTGGTGTTAGCACCAGACAGTACCGTTGCCAATTGCTTGTCTTGCAGTTGGTTTTGTTCTGCAAATTTCTTCAAGCCAGCCAGAGCAAGTGCTCCTGAAGGTTCAGCAATCGCACGAGTGTCTTCAAAGATGTCTTTCACCGCCGAGCAGATCTCATCACTAGAGACTGCAATGTGACCGTCAATGTACTGTTGGCAAAGACGGAAGGTCTCTTCGCCAATGCGTTTAACCGCCACACCATCAGCAAACATGCTGACCTGATCCAGTACCACAGGTTCACCAGCATCGAGAGCTGCTTTTAAGCATGACGAATCTTCTGGTTCTACTGCAATGACTTTAATCTCTGGCATCAGCTGTTTTACTAATACAGCAACACCCGCAGCTAAGCCGCCACCACCAACCGGCACAAAGATATAATCCATGTGACCGTTTTGCTGCAGCATCTCCATGCCCATAGTACCTTGCCCTGCAATCACCAGTGGGTGATCGAAAGGAGGCACAAAGGTAAAGCCATGTTCAGCAGAAAGACGCTCGGCTTCTGCCTTGGCTTCATCAAAGTTGCTGCCGTGTAGAACCACTTTACCGCCAAATCCACGTACCGCATCAACCTTGATGTCTGGTGTGGTTTTTGGCATCACAATCGTGGTTTGAATACCAAGCTTAGAACCGGACAGCGCCATACCTTGAGCATGGTTACCTGCCGATGCTGCAATCACACCTGCGGCTTTCTGTTGCTCTGAAAGGCTTGATACCATGTTGTAGGCACCACGTAGCTTGAACGAGTGGACCGGCTGACGGTCTTCACGCTTTAGCTGAACCTGATTACCAATGCGAGCACTTAAGCGAGGCATCTCTTGCAGAGGTGTCACGATTGCGGCTTCGTAAACTGGCGCTCTCAGGATCTGACGCAGATAATCTGCGCCAGTTTGTTTTTGGGGACTGACCGTGTCATCACTCATAGACTAGCCCTCTAGCTTAGACTTATCACGCACGGCGCCTTTGTCGGCACTGGTCGCCATGCTTGCGTAAGCTTTCAGTGCGAAAGACACTTCACGCTGACGGTTTTCTGGTTTCCAGCCTAGTGCGTCTTGCTTAACACGACGCGCTTCTAGTTCAGCTTCAGGCACATCAAGTGTGATCGAACGGCTAGGGATGTCGATAGTGATGATATCGCCAGTGTTTACTAGACCAATCACACCGCCACTTGCTGCTTCTGGAGAAGCGTGACCGATAGACAGACCCGATGTACCACCCGAGAAACGACCATCTGTTAATAGAGCACAAGACTTGCCTAGACCCATAGATTTTAGGTAAGTGGTTGGGTAAAGCATTTCTTGCATGCCCGGACCACCTTTAGGACCTTCGTAACGAATAACAACCACTTCGCCCGCTTTCACTTTGCCACCTAAGATGCCATCAACAGCACTATCTTGGCTTTCAAATACGATAGCAGGACCTTGGAATTTCAGGTTCTCTTCATCAACACCTGCTGTCTTAACGATACAACCGTCAACGGCGATGTTGCCTGAAAGTACGGCTAGGCCACCTTCTTGGCTGAATGCGTTCTCTTTGGTACGGATACAACCATCGACGCGGTCATCATCCAGGCGATCCCAACGACAATCTTGTGAGAAAGCTTTGGTAGTACGGATACCAGCAGGGCCTGCGCGGAAGAATTTAAGCACGGCTTCGTCTTCTGTCTGCATGATGTCGTATTGAGCAAGTTGCTCTTGCATGCTTAGACCAAGAACGGTGCGAGTTTGGTTGTTCAATAGGCCAGCACGATCAAGCTCACCTAGGATAGCCATTACGCCACCAGCACGGTGAACGTCTTCCATGTGGTATTTAGGTGTTGAAGGCGCAACCTTACATAGGTGTGGAACGCGGCGAGACATCTCGTCGATATCACCCATATCAAAGTCAATTTCACCTTCTTGAGCTGCCGCTAAAAGGTGAAGTACTGTGTTACTTGAACCCCCCATCGCGATATCTAGCGCCATAGCATTATCAAAGGCTGCGCGGTTAGCGATGTTGCGTGGCAGTGCTGATTCGTCGTCTTGCTCGTAGTAACGCTTAGTTAGGTCAACGATACGTTTACCTGCATTGATGAACAGCTCTTCACGGTCTGCGTGGGTTGCTAGCATAGAACCGTTACCTGGCTGAGATAGACCAAGCGCTTCTGTTAGACAGTTCATTGAGTTCGCTGTGAACATACCTGAACATGAACCACATGTCGGACACGCAGAACGTTCTACTTGCTCACTTTGCTCATCAGAAATCGTTGGATCGGCACCTTGAATCATTGCATCAACAAGGTCTAACTTGATGATTTGATCGGAAAGCTTGGTTTTACCTGCTTCCATTGGGCCGCCTGATACAAAGATCACTGGGATGTTAAGGCGCATTGCAGCCATCATCATTCCCGGAGTGATTTTGTCACAGTTAGAGATACATACCATCGCATCCGCACAGTGAGCATTCACCATGTACTCTACTGAGTCTGCGATAAGCTCACGTGATGGCAGTGAGTACAGCATGCCACCGTGACCCATTGCGATACCATCATCAACTGCGATGGTGTTGAATTCTTTAGCGATACCGCCTGCTTTCTCGATTTCACCTGCTACCAATTGACCCATATCTTTAAGGTGAACGTGGCCTGGTACGAATTGAGTGAAAGAGTTTACAACTGCGATGATTGGCTTACCGAAGTCATCATCTTTAACGCCAGTTGCACGCCATAAAGCGCGCGCACCAGCCATGTTGCGTCCGTGGGTAGTCGTTGCTGAACGATAGATTGGCATTGCTTAAATCCTTATAAAATATTTGGCTGTTGCTTACTTAGTTGTTTGCGTTTGGTTTTCTGAAGTTTGGTCTGCTGGGTAAACGTAGTCTAACCAGCCCCACTTATCTTCAGTGGTTCCATTGAATAGACCAAAGTAAGCCGCTTGAACTTTTTCAGTGATAGGACCGCGTTTGCCTTCACCTACTGTAATTTTGTCTACGCTGCGAACCGGAACGATTTCCGCCGCTGTGCCTGTCATGAATACTTCATCGGCAAGGTATAGCGCTTCACGAGCAATGTTCTCTTCACGGATCTCATAACCCATGTCTTTTGCTAGTGTCATGATCGAATCACGCGTGATACCCGGCAGAATCGCACTGGTCGCTGGTGGTGTGGATAGCACGCCGTTACGTACCACAAAGATGTTCTCACCAGCCCCTTCAGAAAGGTAACCATCAACACTCAGTGCGATGCCTTCATCGTAACCATGACGGCGAGCTTCGCCACCAACTAATAGTGAAGATAGGTAGTTACCACCGGCTTTTGCTGCGGTTGGGATGGTGTTTGGAGCGGCACGGTTCCAGCTAGAAATCATTGCATCAACGCCGTTTTCTAGTGCTTCTTCGCCTAGGTAAGACCCCCAAGGGAAAGCAGCGATGATCAGTTCCATCTCAGTATTTTCTGGCGGGCAGACACCCAAACCAACGTTACCTACGAAACCTAGAGGGCGGATGTACGCTGACTCTAGCTTATTTTGGCGTAGCGTTTCGCGAGTCGCTTCCATAATTTCTTCCTCAGTGTAAGGAATAGGGAAGCGATAGATTTTTGCTGAGTCTTTTAGGCGCTTAGCATGTTCAGGGTGACGGAAGATAACCGGCCCTTTTGGTGTGTTGTAACAACGAACACCTTCAAACACAGAAGTACCGTAGTGCATTGCGTGAGTCAGGACGTGAACGTTCGCCTCTGCCCAAGGAACCATCTCACCGTTAAACCAAATATAGTCTGCTGTTTTAGCTGTCATGTTTGCGGTTCCTTATGCGTTTATCTTTTGTTGTAAGTTGTTGTTTGGCAGTTCATTACGGCTGATCGAGATAACGTCAACGGTACGTACATCCCACAGCTTTTCGATTTGGTTTACCAAGAACGAGATCGGACGGTCACTGTCTACGATGATCTCAACACTCGCCACTTTGCTTTCGTGGTTTTGAGTGCCCGCAACTTGCTTAACAATGAAGCCACGGTGGCGGATAACACGAAGAACACGCTCTAGTAGTACAGGCTTATCATCGGCTTTGATGTCTAATAGGTATCTTTTCATGTTATGTGTTCTCCAACATCTCACTGTTTGAAGCACCTGGCGGTACTAGTGGCCATACGTTCTCTTCTTCATCGATAAGAACATGAAGTAGGTAAGCGGTTTTGCTTTCTAGCATCTCTTTCAGTGCTGGCTCTACTTCTTCTTTGCGCGTGATGGTTTTACCCGGGATATCGAAGGCTTTCGCTAGCATCACGAAGTCTGGGTTGTCATCTAGGATGGTTTCACTGTGGCGGCCATCGAAGAACAACGATTGCCATTGGCGAACCATACCCAAGCGAGAGTTGTTTAGAAGCACCATCTTCACTGGGATTTGGCGGCGTTTCAGTGTGCCAAGCTCTTGCACGTTCATCATGAACGAGCCATCACCAGAGATTAGAATAGATTGGTCATCAGGACGCCCAACCGAAGCACCCATTGCAGCTGGCAAGCCAAAGCCCATGGTGCCTAAACCGGCAGAGGTAATGAAGTTCTGTGGATCGCGAGGCTGAATGTGCTGAGCTGCCCACATTTGGTGTTGGCCCACATCAGTCGATACGATAGAGCTTGCTGGCATCATGTCTGACAGTTGCTTCAACAGCAGTGGAGCAAAAATCAGATCACCAGGGTGGTCGTAACGCCATTTGAATGAGCTACGAAGACCTTCAGAGTGATGAACCCAAGAGGAGATGTCTTGGCTTAGCTCTAGTTGAGGCATGATCTTGTTGATGTCACCGCGAATTGGCGCATTGGCAAGACGCAGTTTGCTGAACTCAGCGGCATCGATATCGATATGGATAACCTTAGCATGCGGCGCAAAGGTATCGAGTTTGCCAGTTACTCGGTCATCAAAACGAGCACCGACAACAATCAACAGGTCACTCTCTTGAACCACAAGGTTAGCGGCTTTAGTGCCGTGCATACCCAGCATGCCAAGGTAGTGTGGGTCGTCACGTTCGATAGTGCCCAAGCCTTTCAGTGTGCTTACTGCTGGCATTGGGTTTAGGCGTAAAAACTCACGAACCGCATCGGTTGCTTTAGCAAGTTGAACACCACCACCTACGTATAAAACAGGACGGGTCGCTTGAGACAAAAAGTACTGTGCCTGTTCAATGGCATCAGTTGTCGCAACAGGAATTGCGGGTGGAGTAAATTCAGGAAGAGCGTTAACAGGTGCTTCTGCTAGTTGAACGTCTTTAGCGATATCGACGATAACCGGGCCAGGGCGGCCAGACTTTGCTACCACAAACGCTTCAGCGAGGGTTGGAGCTAGCTCTTCAATATCAGTTACTAGGTAGCTGTGTTTAGTACATGACAGAGACATACCAATCACATCCATTTCTTGGAATGCATCGGTACCAATGTGGGAACTTGCAACCTGACCTGTGATAGCAACCAATGGGATTGAATCCATAAAGGCATCAGCAAGGCCAGTGACTAGGTTGGTTGCACCTGGTCCCGAGGTTGCCATACAAACAGCGACATCTTGTGTTGCTCTAGCCATGCCGATCGCGGCCATAGCGGCGCCTTGCTCATGGCGACATAGGATATGTTCAACCCCGCCGTCATAGAGTGCATCGTAGATTGGCATGATGGCACCACCGGGGTAACCAAATACGGTCTCAATTCCTTGTTGCTTGAGTGCGGATACGACTAGTTCTGCGCCTTTCATCGGAATTCTCCCGTATTACCTTTATTTTGGTAACTGTTTCCTTTGTCTCTGCACATCTTGTGCTCCCATTCTTCCTGTAAATCGGCAAAGCCGAAAATGCTCAAAAATATAAAAATCGAATGTTTAAATTAGAAAAAACCCCCGGACTTGTCAGTGCGGGGGTTTTTTCTAATTCGTGGTTACTTTCTTCCCACTCGCCCCCGCGCAGTCTTAATAATGACTACGATAATCAGGTTAATCAGTGCGTAAATGCGAGCGTTAAAAATCATAATATTCGAGTTTTCTCGTTTATTGTCTTCAGTAAATGTCTACATCTCTAGTGTTATCACACAAATCTGCCGCATGACAAGGGAAATGTCATTCTTTTTTCACATTAAAATACCATTCCACCAAGCTATATAACAACCTTATCGCTTTGGTGAGCAACGAATATCCAGAGCGAATACTTTTAAATCAAAGACAAAGGAAAGTTATGGGACTCGCGATAATTCATAGCCGAGCTAGTGTGGGTGTAGAGGCGCCAGAAGTGACCGTTGAGGTGCATATAAGCAACGGAATGCCTGGCTTCACGCTGGTGGGTCTACCTGAAACAACGGTCAAGGAATCTAAAGATCGAGTGAGAAGCGCGATCATCAATTCTCGCTTTGAGTTTCCATCGAAAAGAATCACGGTTAATCTCGCCCCAGCCGATTTGCCCAAAGAAGGTGGCCGTTTTGACCTGCCCATCGCGCTTGGGATTTTGGTGGCGTCAGATCAGCTTCCGACATCAAAAATAGCTCAACATGAATTTATCGGTGAGTTGGCATTGTCAGGAGAACTTCGCTCGGTAAAGGGCGTTTTGCCTGCGACGTTAGCCGCCGACAGTGTAGAGCGATGCTTAGTTGTCCCACATCATAACGGTGATCAGGCTGCGCTGGTGGGCAAGGGAGCGCATAAATCTGCACAAACCTTGTTGGAGGTTTGTGCTGACATGTGTGGACAGGCTCAGCTTGGGCTATATAGAACGGAACATCATCAGGCTGATGTTTCAGTGCTTCGCGACCTACAAGATATTATCGGCCAACAACAAGGCAAGCGAGCTCTAGAGATAGCCGCTGCTGGGAATCATAACTTATTGTTTCTTGGCCCACCCGGAACCGGAAAAACTATGCTCGCTTCTCGACTGCGTGACCTATTACCTGAAATGAGTGATGACGAAGCGATGGAAACCGCGTCGGTGGCCTCGTTAACGCAACAAGAAATCAATCAATACAACTGGAAGCAACGACCTTTTCGCTCTCCTCACCATTCCAGTTCAATGGCGGCATTAGTGGGTGGTGGTTCGGTGCCTCGCCCCGGAGAGATCTCTTTAGCGCATAACGGCTTATTGTTCTTAGATGAGATGCCGGAGTTTGAGCGCAAGGTGCTTGATTCATTACGAGAGCCACTAGAGTCGGGCGAGATCATTATCTCCCGTGCTGCGGGCAAGACTCGTTTTCCTGCGCGTTTTCAATTGGTCGGTGCACTTAACCCAAGTCCAACGGGTTATTACGAAGGTAACCAGGCGCGCGCCAACCCACAGATCATCCTGCGTTACCTCAATCGCTTATCTGGGCCCTTGCTGGATAGGTTCGATATGTCATTGGAGATACCTCTGTTGCCAAAAGGAATGTTGGCCGAAGGCGGTGATCGCGGTGAAACCACTCAAGTAGTTAAGCAAAGGGTTAGGCAGGCGCGAGAGTTAATGCTATCTCGCAACCATAAATCGAATGCACTGTTAGGTAGCCGAGAAATTGAGAAGTATTGCCCACTGCGACGCGAAGATGCAGAGTTTCTTGAGACAGCACTACATCGCTTGGGTTTATCGATTCGTGCTTATCATCGAATTATTAAGGTGGCACGAACCATTGCCGACCTTGACGGTAACGAGCAGATCGAAAAGAAACATCTATCAGAAGCGCTAGGCTATCGCGCGATGGATCGCTTGCTGAAACAACTCACGGCTCAAGCTGTCTAGCAAGCAGAAAAAGCCTGCTTAGATGCAGGCTTTCGTTGGATTGCAGTTCATACTCGCTAAGGTTAGAACTTGTAGTTCAAGCCAACTGAAACTATATATTGAGACTCGTCGTAGAAGGTAATGTTCGAGTCGCTGGTGCCGTAGCCTGCCAGTGAAATAAACGACCAGTTTTCCCAATCCATGAATTGATCATACTCATAGGCGGCGAATAGGTTGATATTGTCGTCGCTGCGTTTCTTGTCGTAGATCGGGTTGCTCGCATCGTAAGAGCGTTGGTTGTAACCCGCTGTTAGTGCGTACTTGTGACGCCCCATGCCACCAAACAAGCTTACCTCACCACCGAATTGGTCGTAAGATTCAGCTTTACCATCAGCATCACGTGTTTGATAGATGACGGATGGAATAAGCATCATGGTACGACTAAGTGGCAGGCGATATTGACCTTTCAAGTAGAGAGTATTGGCATCTCGTTTGAGCTCTTGATCTTGAATATCATCCTTGTCGACATCTTTGGTCGCATAGGCCATGTCTAGCGAGAAAGCTGAGCCCGCAATGTTGCTTAGCTTCAAACGAAACGCATTGCCAGTTTCATCGGTCTTGGTGCGAGCTGATGTGGTGTTGTATGGATCAGCCCAAGTTTCACCAGACATAATGGTTGGCAGCAGTGAAGCGTCGATCACCATGCCTGACTCAAGTTGGTATTTGTAACCGACTTCGAGAACTACAGTACCTGTTGCTACATCATCTCGCGCGGTACCTGTGTATACCTGATGGTTTAGCTTTTCACCAAAGGTATAAGCAACACTACCTAAAGGAGCAACCAGAAAAGAGCTTTCCGAAGAAGCCTTCTGATCTGTGGATGAAAGATTGCTATCAGCATCGGTATTAAAGTTCGAGGTGGAAGAGGTAACCCCGGTATTGAGAGAGATTTCACCACTGAAACCTTGTTGGTCTGCAAGCTTGGCAAAAGCGGGAGAAGCCGCAACGCTCAATGCCAAGAGAGTTATTTTTATTTTCATTCAAGGGCTCCTTGCCCACCGGTTCTTAGGACGGGTTATTAATAGCAGTAAAGCTTTAAACTTCCAGGTTAATTATTTATCAATAATGATTTTTGAACTAGCAAAAAAAAAGGAAGCCGAAGCTTCCTTTCATCAATGGCTTACTTCTTTAATAAGAAGTTCACGAGCTCGAAGTACTCATCAAGAGAGTTGATACCTTGAGCTTCTACTAGGTAGCGGTTGTTAACCACAACAGCGGGTACACCTGAAAGGCCGCTGTCTTTGAATGCTTTGTCGAAGCGACGAACCATAGAATCTACAGCAAAGCCGTTATACGCAGCATCGAATTTCTTCGCATCAACGCCTTCGTCTAGGAAGATTTGACGCAGTTCTTCTTCATCACGTGGTGGCTTGTTCATTGTGTGGATGCGGTTAAACATCACTGGCACCATTTTATCTTCAACTTTCAGTGCAATCATTGTCGCGTAAGCTTTGCTCATTGGCAGACCCATGTTGCCACCCATGAATGAAACATGGTTCTTCTGTAGCTTAGCGTCTTTAGGTAGCTGTTGTTTTAGCTGCTGGATGATTGGCTCAAAGCTATTACAGTGTGGGCAGTAAAAAGAGAAGAACTCTGTCACCATTGGTTTTTTTGATGCTTCTAGGTCGAGAACTTTGTAGTGTTCACCTTCGTTAAATTTCGCAGCGTGAGCGGTAAGGCTCAACATGATCAATGAGAAAAATGCGAATAGCTTTTTCATTTATCCAATCTCCATTATGTTTGAATTTTTATCTAGTTGTATGTTGCGATTGCTGTTACCACTGAGGCATTAACGAAAGTGGTGGCTCTTGCAGGGTAGCAATTTGCTCTTTACAAGCAAGTACTTGTTGCTCCCAATATTTCGGATCATTAAACCACGGGAAGGCCAGAGGAAACGCAGGATCGTGCCATCGTTTCGCCAACCATGCCATGTAATGCACCATACGTAGACCGCGTAGTGGTTCGATTAGTTTCAGTTGTGCGGTATTAAAATCGCAAAACTCTTGGTAACTCTCTAGCAAAATATCCAGTTGCATCAGCTTATCTTGGCGCTCGCCATTGAGCAGCATCCACAGATCTTGTATCGCAGGGCCGTTACGTGCGTCATCAAGATCGACGAACATTGGCCCATCGCGCCACAAAATATTGCCAGGGTGGCAGTCACCGTGCAGGCGGATATTCTCAATGTTGCTCGGCCACTGGCTCTCTAGCTCTTTGATCAGAAGGTCAACGTCATTGAAGAAGGCATTTTCTAGGTGCGTCGGGATAAACTGAGAGTTCTCTAGAATCTTACGTGGCTGATAAAGGTATTCATCTAAGCTGATGGTCGGGCGATGCTGGAATGTTCTTCCCGCGCTGGCTTTATGAATACGACCAAGAAAGCGTCCTACGCCTTCCAATTGATCTAGATTGTCAACTTCATACTGTCTGCCGCCAACACTTTCAAATAGTGCAAATAGGTAGCCTTGGTATTCATGTAAGGTTGCACCGTTGATTCGCATTGGAGGCGCAACCGGCATCTCTTGTTCGATAAGCTCGAGTGCGAAGTCATGCTCTTCTTGGATCTGTGCCTTGTTCCAGCGTTGTGGACGGTAAAACTTAACGACGTAGCGCTTACGGTCTTCATCGGTGAACTGATAGACACGGTTTTCGTAACTGTTGAGAGCGAGAAGCCCGGATTCAGCGCGAACTCCGATGCTCTCCAGTGCGTACCACATGAAGTCAGGAGTCAGGTTATCAAAGTTAAAGGCTTGCATCGTCATAGAATAAAAAAGGCTCATTACTGAGCCTTTTTCCATTTATTGGGTTGTTATACCAAGCACTACGGTGCGGGTATCAGAGCTTCTTGATAAAGCGGCTTTCGACTTCCATCGTAAACTCTTCATTATCCGAGAGTATAAACTGAATTGTCGAAACTGGTGAGCTCAGTTTTTCTGGGTCGGCGCCCAAACTGATAGGTAGGTTCAAAACCTCGCCTGGATCGACAGTAATCGTCTGTTTACCATACCAGATAGAATCGGGCAGTCCGCTAACATCGAGTTTGTACTCTTGCTCTTGTTGAGTCTTGTTGATCACTTTCAAGGTGTAGGTGTTTTCAACCAACCCTTGGTTATTGACTCTAAACAGTTGGTTTCGGTCACGCAGAACACTTAGGCCGGCAGGATCAACGCTCGCGATTTGGGCGAAGAACAAGCCCAGCATCACGATCAAGATAGCGCCATAGCCCAACAGCTTGGGACGCATTACCTTGGTCGAGTGACCTTCAAGTCTGTGCTCGGTGGTGTAATTGATCAGGCCTTTCTCATAGCCCATACGCTCCATCGTGTTGTCACAGGCATCAATACACGCGCCGCAGTTAATACACTCGTATTGCAGGCCGTCACGGATATCGATACCCGTAGGGCACACTTGTACACACAGATTACAGTCAATACAGTCGCCTAGACTAAGCTCTTTTGGATCGGCTTTACGAGAGCGAGGGCCACGGCTTTCACCACGTTCTGTGTTGTAACCAACGATGAAGGTGTCTTTATCGAACATTGCCGACTGGAAACGCGCGTAAGGACACATGTGCAGACAAACAATTGAACGCATCCAACCCGCATTGGCATAAGTACATCCAGCAAAGAACAGTACCCAAAACACCGGCCAGAAAGACGAGTTAAAGGTAAAGAAGCCAACCACTAACTCTTTGATTGGGATGAAGTAACCAACAAAGGTTAAGCCCGTCGCAATGGCAATCGCCCACCACGCAATGTGTTTGAGGGTTTTTCTGAGGATTAAATTGCTCGTCAGTTTGCCCGAGTCTTGTTTTCTTCGCTTATTGGCAGCGCCTTCTAGCTTCTCTTCGAACCAGATATACATGAAGGTCCAGACGGTTTGTGGGCATAAATAGCCACACCAGACACGGCCTAAGAAGGTGGTTATGAAAAACAGGCCAAACGCGGCAATCATAAATAGGATCGCGAGTAGGGTCAGATCTTGCGGGTATAAGGTGGTGCCAAAGAAGTTGAACTGTTGGCTGCCGATATCGAGCAAGATCGCTTGACGTTCACCAAAGGGAATCCATGGGATAAGCGCAAAAAGTAAAAGTAAGAACCAACCGCCATAGCGACGCAGTTGTTGGAATTTACCTTTGCTTTCTCGAACATAGATTCGGTTACTTGGGTTAAATCGATCTCCATTACCTTTATGTGTTTTCGGGTTAAAGGTTTTAGGAGTCACATCTTTGATATCGATTTTATCCTGACTCATGGACTATCCTTTTTGTGGCTTGTTTGCCCGGTTAAGTCGGGCATGACGACATTACTTGAAAGTATGGTTTAGAGAACCTGTTGAAATTGAGCTTGGTGCATTTGTTGTTATCGCACTCACTCTTATTATTTTAGAAGATTCTTATGGATGGCGATTATAGCGACAATCTTGTTCTCATTTCTTTAACGCTATCAACCTTTAACAACAAAAGTCATAACAGTTGTGACGAAAAAATAGCGAACAGAAACAAAAAAGCGACCTGGTGGTCGCTTTTTAAAATTGAGTGTTTTATCTATACGGCAATTGAGCTCTAAACTAACGGGCGACTAAAGAAGGCCACGTGCTTTTAGAATTGCGGTTTTGAAATCATCTTCTTGGTCTTTTTTCAGGCCCGGGATCATCTCATCTTTTTCGCTGTTGCGCATTTTTAGGTGATAGATAAGAACATCGTCAGTCAGTTCTTCAAGCTTGCCTTGGTAGCCCGCTTCTTTTGATAGCTTAATGATGAACTCTAATAGGTTAAGCTCTTGATCTTTCTGCCACTCAGGCTCCATCAGTTCAAGCAGTTCTTCAATGCGGTGACACTTCATACTTTATTTCTCCACAAATTTTATAATGATTTGTGGCTAAGGTATCAAATCGGGTAGGGAATACCAATGTGTAAACACATTTCAAGATGGGAGCGGGCAAGAAAAAAGCGCAGTAAAAACTGCGCTTTTTGTTAAGCGGCTTTAATCACTTTCGTTGTAGTCGGTGCTAATAAAGCAGTCTTCTCAACTAGAGTCATTGTAGGAGCCAATTTCTTAGCCGTTGGAGCAGCAACAAAGCCACTACGACGACGCATCGCACTACGGTTGGTGTGCGAGAACCTGACAGCTGTTGGGCGCATTAATTTACCTAACGGTCAGGCATATCCATTGCCAATCTAATGGCCTGATTTACCATGAGCTCCACCTCAATTGCTTGAAGCGTCACTCGTCTGGCTTTCGCCAATCCGAAGAATAAATCAGGATAATGATATGCATGCATATCAAGGCTTAGATTATCACTATCTAAGTTATCGATCGACGCCTGAGTGATAAATAGACGATATTAGAGCTAAAATAGTTTGAGCAGTATATTTGAGTTTGAACCTCTTTCAGGCTTAAGATGATGCTTTAAAGGAGGTGCATATGTCGTTCTTAAAGAAAACGTTAGCAAGTTTTGGAATTGGATCTGCCAAGGTGGATTCTGTATTGCAACAGGAAGTGCTTTATCCAGGCAAGAAGGCGAGCATTATTGTGCATGTCTATGGTGGCGCTCAGCCACAAGAGATCGACAATATCGATCTCAACTTGTGCTGTCGTTACGTCAAAGAAATTACTATGAATTCGCAAAGGCAAGAGGGCGGTCAAACACGTCGAATGCACCAGACATACTCGTTGGCCAAATGGAGCCTGCCGTATGCCTTTGTTATTCAGCCGGGTGAAACCCGTGATTTTGAATGTGAGTTTGATGTCCCGCTGAACACACCTGTCACGATTGGTGATTCAAAGGTGTGGCTAGAAACCGGGCTCGATATTGCGATGGCGATTGATCCATCGGATAAGGATATTTTAACGGTTCGCCCAGATGCACTTCTTGATGGTATTTTTAATGAACTAGAAGCTCAAGGTTTACGCATTCGCCAAGTTGAGTGCGAAGCAGTAGAGGGCTTTGAACTGCCATTTGTTCAAGAGTTTGAGTTTGTCCCTACCACTGGTCCATATCATGGCCGCTGGCGTGAACTGGAAGTGGTTGCTCATCGTGATGAAACCGAGCTTAAGTTGTGGTTTGAGATAGACCGTAATCGCGATGGTGCAAAAGGCATGTTGGCGAGCTTGTTAGGCATTGGCCAACTGCAGCGTCAATTGAGTGTGCCATTGGATACGTCACCACAAGATGCGGGCAAGATGGTACTTGAGTATCTAGACAACGCATCTTAGTTAGCTCTTTGGTTCTGTAGCTTTAGAGACCTTAGCTTCATCACACCGTTTAGGCGTTATTAATGTCATAAAAGATGTCATAAAAATTTAAGCTTACACGTGTAAGCTTAATGTGCAATACTAGGCAAATCGAACATTTACTCTAGTAGGATAATCATGTCTGCATCATCGGCGAGCGAATACAGTGACATCGAAGAACGCGCCAATGCGATAACCCATGGCTTGGGTGTTGTGCTTGGCGTGGTTGGTTTAATCCTGCTGCTGATTCGTGCGTTTGACCATCAAGCCGACATACTGACTATTGCGAGTATGGCGGTATATGGCAGCAGTATTATCCTACTCTTTCTCGCTTCCACGCTTTATCACTCGATCACCACAGAAAAGACCAAGCGATTACTGAAAACTCTCGATCACTGTGCGATCTACTTATTGATCGCGGGCAGTTACACGCCATTTTTATTGGTGAGTTTAAGAACACCATTGGCGATGGGTTTGATGGCAGTGATTTGGGGTATCGCGCTAGTCGGAATCATTATGAAGATTGCCTTCGTCTACCGATTTAAGCGTTTGTCATTGGTGACTTACTTGGCGATGGGTTGGTTATCGCTGATTGTGGTTTATCAACTGGCGATGAATATCGAGATGGGTGGTTTGGTGCTACTAGCACTCGGTGGCGTGATTTACTCGTTGGGTGTGATTTTCTATGTGGCAAAACGCATCCCTTACAATCATGCCATCTGGCATTTGTTTGTGTTGGCGGGCTGCGCTTGCCATTTCTTCGCTATTTATTTGTACGTGACTCCGGTTTAGCGAGCCAGTACCTCAGTAATCTCAGCTTTAATCTGATATTCAGGGTGTTGTTCTAGGTCGAGCTTGATGAGCTTGCCTTCTTCACCCGTCTTTGGTCGTAGGTATGTGTCGGCCATTCGTTTGATTGATTTCCACACAGCAACTTCTTCTTCTGCCAACAACTCACCTTCTGCAGTAAATACGCTGATGTTAAGTGATACCAAAATGACCGCTTGAGTGCCTTGGTTAGTGATGGCTGTCGGAATGATAAGCTCACCATCTTCATAGCGACTTGCACCCAGTACAACATCCACTCCTGACTGAGACAGCTGTAAGCTTGGCTTTTTACTATTAACCACAATCGTAGTGCCACGCGTGTTCGTTGCGACAGGTACGGCTACGACAGGCACTGCAGTCTCTGATGTTGTCGTTGCTGCTTCCGTTTGCTTTTGTGCCACGTATTGCCAAGTAAAATCATCTTTGAGTAACACTTGCTTGCCATCAGGCAAGGTGACCATTTGATCAGCAAAGGCAGAACTTACGAATACTGAGTTTGCGAGCAATGCGCTAGCGAGAAGTACGTATGATTTCATCTGTGTTTCCTTGATTTTGTGCTTGGTTAACGTCGCCAAAAGGCTGGGAAAAATAGAACAATGAGCGTCAATATCTCGAGTCGCCCCATTAGCATTCCTAAGCTTAGCAACCATTTAGCAGCGTCGGGCAGTGGAGCAAAGTTCCCGGTTGGACCGATCACGCTGCCCATGCCTGGGCCCACGTTGGCAACGGCTGTGATAGCACCAGATATACTGGTCACAGGATCAAGCCCCATCGCGCTCAAGCCACCTGCAATTAAGATAATCGTAATAAAGAACATCAAACCAAATGCGACCAGTGAACGCACAATGTCGTCATTAACGGGGCGTTGGTTATAGCGTTGAACAAAGACACCTGATGGGTGGATCAACTTCATCATCTGTTTGTGAAGCATGGTCATCGCGATCTGGAAGCGGAAGATTTTGATACCGCCAGAGGTTGAACCTGAGCACGCGCCCGCCATCATTAGAAACGCAAACAAGGTCGTTGGCAGTGCACCCCACGCGGTGAAGTCTTCTAAGCCAAAACCGGTAGTGGTAACTACGGACACAATATTGAACATCGAAACACGCATCGCATCCATGACCGTGTAGCCATCTCTAACCACCAACCATGTCGATATCACGGCACTGGTGACTAAGAATAGATAGGTGAAGCCTCTCACTTGCGCGTCTTTGTAGAGGATTGAGAGTTTTCTGCCACGCAGTGCGCTAACGAACAGTAGGAACGGCAGACCACCAAGGAACATGAACAGGGTTCCCACCCAGTGAGCACTGTTAGAGAAGTGGTTCATCGAGCCATCTGATGTTGAGTAACCACCCGTAGACAGTGTTGTGAAGGCATGATTGATCGCGTCAAAGATGCCCATGCCTGCAAAGAGATAGCTAATGATGCACAAGCCAGTCAGAACCAGATAAACCGCCACGATGTTCTTCGCGACCGTTTTTGCTCGTGGGCTGCTTTTATCTGACCAGTCGGATGATTCGGTTTGGAACAGGCGCATACCACCGACGTTGAGCATTGGCAGAACCGCTACCGCCATAACGATGAAGCCGATGCCACCTAACCATTGCAATATAGAACGCCACAACAGAATGCTTGGTGCCATGCTGTCTAAGCCGCTTAATACGGTTGAGCCTGTTGTGGTGATACCAGACATGGTTTCAAAATAGGCGTCAGTGAAGCTGATGTGGTTGATGAAGACAAACGGCAGTGCAGCAAAGGCACTGGCTATCGTCCATACCAGAGAGGTGATCAGGAACATGTCCCGCACTCCAAGTCGGAACTTAGCGGAGCGCCCTAAGCTCAAGCAGATGAACGCCACAATGTGCGTGATCACTACCGATTGACCAAACTCGAGGAAGCCACCGGTGCCTGTGAAAAAGGCAACCAATGTGGGGATGTACATGAAAAGGGCGAGTTTTGATAACACTAACCCTATCACTAATAATATCGGACGAAAGTTGACCATAGCTTAATAGACCATCGCTTTGTGCCGAAGCGCCGTTCTCACAAGAAGAAGGTTGCGAGAAGATACTTACGAGAACAAGGCTATAAGAAGAACGGGCTCGGTTGGAATAGAGACTCAACATCAGGTACGTATTTCTTGTCCACTAGGAACATCACTACGTGGTCATCTTGTTCGATTACGGTTCTATCGTGCGCGATAAGTACTTCTTCTCCGCGAACAATCGCACCAATAGTGGTGCCCGGTGGTAGCTTGATGTCGCCAATCGCTCGGCCAACCACTTTCGATGTGGTTTCGTCACCGTGAGCAATGGCTTCGATCGCCTCTGCAGCGCCGCGACGTAGAGATGATACGTTAACAATATCAGCACGACGAACGTGAGTAAGCAGCGCAGAAATGGTCGCTTGCTGTGGAGAGATAGCAATATCAATCACGCCACCCTGAACAAGGTCTACGTAAGCACCACGCTGAATCAGTACCATTACCTTTTTGGCACCCATTCGCTTCGCCAGCATTGCTGACATGATGTTGGTTTCATCTTCATTGGTTAGGGCAATGAACACGTCCACTTGATCGATGTTCTCTTCGGTTAGCAGCTCTTGGTCTGCCGCATCGCCACAGAAGACGATGGTGTTTTCTAATTCTTCAGACAGCTTTTCGGCACGAGTGTAGCTGCGCTCGATAAGCTTGATGCTGTAGCTCTGCTCAAGGCGTTTTGCCAAGCTTGCACCAATGTTACCACCACCGACAATCATGATGCGGCGGTACGGTTTCTCTAGGCGTTGTAGCTCACTCATTACTGAGCGGATATGGTTACTCGCTGCCACAAAGAAAACCTCATCATCGGCTTCAATGATGGTGGTGCCTTGTGGGCGAATAGGGCGACCTTGACGGAAAATAGCGGCAACACGGGTATCAATGTGCGGCATGTGCTCACGCAAAGCAGACAGTGCGTTACCCACCAGTGGACCACCGTAGTAGGCTTTTACTGCTACTAGGCTAACCTTCTGTTCAGCAAAGCTCACAACCTGCAGTGCGCCTGGGTATTGAATCAGGCGCTCGATGTAGCTGGTCACTAGTTCTTCGGGTGCGATCAGGTGATCGACTGGGATGGCACCTGATTTGAATAGCGCTTCTTTCTCTTCTAGGTATTGAGGAGAACGAATACGAGCAATTCGGTTCGGCGTATTGAAAAGAGAGAAAGCAACCTGACACGCAGCCATGTTGGTTTCATCCATGTTAGTTACGGCAACTAACATGTCGGCATCTTGCGCACCCGCTTCACGTAGTGTGTTTGGGTGGCTGGCATAACCGTTTACAACCCTAAGGTCGTACTTATCCTGAAGTTCACGAAGTCGGTCAGCATTACGGTCGACAATGGTGATGTCGTTGTTTTCACCAACCAGGTTTTCAGCAAGGGTACCGCCAACTTGTCCAGCACCTAGGATAATGATCTTCATAGCCTTTCTCTTTTCTTTACCGTGGTAATTCTAGTTATCTAACTTTATTTTGATAATGCACTAGAAAGAAACAGCGGCTAAGAAATAAATTCTTAGCCGCTGTTAGTTGTTATGCCTGTTTTACTAGAACTGCGTAGTAGAAGCCATCCATATCTTCTTCTCCAGGTAGTATTTGACGACCCGGATTTTCGATATCAGACCCAACCAACGTAGCGTTCTCAGTGCGTGCTAGGAATGCTTTCACTTGCAGCACGTTTTCTTGCGGCGTGATAGAACAAGTCGCATAAACCATGGTGCCGCCTTCTTTCAGCTGACGCCACATTGCATCCATAATCTCGCTTTGCAGTTCAGCCAGCGCATCAATGTCAGACGCACGACGTAGCCACTTGATGTCAGGGTGACGGCGAATAACGCCAGTCGCTGAACAAGGTGCATCAAGCAGAATACGGTCGAACTTATCACCCATCCACCACTCTTCAGGGTAGCGAGCATCACCACAAATTACGTCGGCACGCAGTTGCAGGCGCTCAAGGTTATCGTAAACGCGGTCTAGACGTTTGATGTCGCAGTCAATCGCAACCACTTCAGTATCTTGAGTGTGCTCAAGAATGTGTGCCGTTTTACCACCTGGTGCAGCACAACAATCTAAGATCAGCTCACCATCTTTTGGTGTTAGGTAATCAACCGAAAGCTGAGCGGCAGCGTCTTGCACTGATACCCAACCTCTGTCGAAGCCAGGAAGCAAAGTAACATCACAAGGTGCAGCTAATTTTATGGCATCAGCAGCTTCAGGGTGCAATGTGTATTCAATGTTTTCGTTTTTAAGCAGTTCAACATACTCGTCACGAGTGTGGTGTTGGCGGTTAACGCGCAGCCACATTGGTGCCTTGCTGTTGTTTGCTTCAACCAGTTGCTCCCATTGATCTGGGTAGCTCTCTTGAAGCATTTTTAGAATCCAGCTTGGGTGGCCGTATTTGCCTGCATTGTGGCTAACGGCTTTCTCGTCTAGTTCTTCTTGGTCACGTAGGTAGCTACGTAGTACAGCGTTGATCAAACCACTCAGGCTTGGACCACGCAGTGTTTTAGTACCCTCAACCGTTTCAGCAACCGCAGCATGCGAAGGGATACGCATAAAGCTTAGTTGGTAAATGCCCACCAAGATTAGGTGGTGGAATACACGCTTTTTACCTTTAAGCGGGTTTTCCATCAGTTCGTTGGCGATTGACTCTAAACGAGGCAGGTAACGAAGTGCGCCGTAGCAAATCTCTTGCAGTAGAGCATGGTCTCGCGGACGGATCGTTTTTTGAGCCGCAGGGAGAGCGTGTGACAGAGAGTGGCCTTTATCGACAACTTGGAATAGGACATTTGCAGCAGCAGCGCGAACATTCATGAGGGGTACCGAATATTTATTTGAATACATGAGGGCATCTCTGCCCTCGTAAAGGTTTTCTAAGCTGCGTAATTAGCAGCTTTAAAAGCGGATTAAGAAAGTTGTGTACCAACTTCAAACCAGCTTGCACGTGAGTTCAAGATATCCTGAACTGACATGGCTTTTTTACCTGGAACTTGCAGTTGTTCAAGAACAAGTACGCCTTGCCCTGTCGCAACATAGATACCAGTTTTATCCGCTTGCAGAATGGTACCTGCAGGCTTATCAGAAGTTTGCTCTGCCACACGGCTTTGCCATACTTTAATGCTGTTCTCAGCAGCTTCAAAGTGACTCATTGGCCATGGGTTGAAGGCACGAACGCAGCGCTCAATATGCGCAGCTTCATCACTCCAGTTGATACGCGCTTCTTCTTTGCTTAGCTTCTTCGCGTAGTTCGCAAGCTCATCGTCTTGCTTTTCTGCAACTGCTTTGCCAGAAGCGATGTCCGCTAGACATTCAACAAGCGCATCAGGGCCAAGGCCCGCTAATTTCTCGTACATAGATGCGCTAGTATCTGTCGCTTCGATAGGCAGCGTCGCGATACTTAGCATGTCGCCAGTATCTAGGCCGATATCCATCTGCATGATCGTCACGCCTGTCTCTTTATCACCCGCCCAAATAGAGCGTTGAATCGGAGCAGCACCACGCCAGCGCGGTAGGATAGAGCCATGTACGTTGATACAACCTAAGCGAGGCGTATCTAATACAACCTGCGGAAGCAATAAGCCGTAAGCGACAACAACCATGATGTCAGCGTTCAATTCAGCTAGCTCTTGCTTAGCCTCATCTGACTTGAAGTTTTCTGGTTGGTAAACCGGAATATTGTTTTCAAGTGCGATGTTTTTTACTGGGCTCGCAGTGAGTTTTTTACCGCGGCCTGCTGGGCGATCTGGCTGTGTGTAAACAGCAACAACTTCATGCTCCGAAGACAACAACGCCGCCAAGTGACGGGCGGCGAAATCCGGAGTACCTGCAAAGACAATTCTTAAAGACTGACTCAAGGTAGGCTTCCTTCTAATTTAGTAATAGCAGCGGTTATTAACCTTGTTTCTCGTTGAAACGTTTAATCTTCGCTAGCTTATCTTGGATACGTTTACGCTTTAGTGGCGATAGGTAATCAACAAACAACTTGCCTTCTAGGTGGTCAAGTTCGTGCTGAACACAGATAGCCAGAAGGTCGTCAGCGTCGAATGTGAATTCGTTGCCGTCACGGTCTAGTGCTTTAACCGTTACTTCTGCAGCGCGAGGTACTAGAGCTCGAGCGCCTGGTACAGATAGGCAGCCTTCTTCGATTCCATCTTCGCCGCGCTTCTCAGTAATTTCAGGGTTGATAAGCACCATTGGTTCATCACGTGTTTCTGAAATATCGATAACAACGATGCGTTGGTGGAAATCTACTTGCGTTGCCGCAAGGCCGATACCTTCTTCGTCGTACATGGTTTCAATCATGTCATCAACGAACTTTTGAATCTCTGGGGTAACTTCTTTTACCGGTTTCGCCACGGTACGTAGACGATCATCTGGTAATGTTAATACTTGTAATACAGACATATACACTCGAAATATTGAACTGTGCCGAAACAGCTTAAACCTTGTTGGCTCAATTCTAGACATTTTAGAGGTCAAATGACAGCATCCTGAAGGTAATTCTCCAATCAGATGTCATATATTCAGACCAAGGAACCTAGGTCATGCGTCATTTATTGCCTGCTTTATCTCTTATTTGTGCCTCGATTTCGTTCGCCGCTACGGCTGAAAATAGTGAGCAACCTTTAACCATTAAACAGGGCGCACCTGAGGCGTATGTGGTGGTTAAGGGCGATACTTTGTGGGATATCTCTGCGATGTATCTCGATAGTCCATGGTTGTGGCCAAGGTTATGGCAGGTCAATCCAGAGATAGAAAACCCTCATCTCATTTATCCCGGAGATAAACTGTCTTTGGTTTGGATTAATGGCGAGCCTGTATTGAGCCTCAAGCCTGTTATCAAGCTTAGCCCTAAGATTCGTGTCTCTGAGAAGAAAGCAGTACCTACCGTCAACGAGGGACTGGTTCTACCTTATTTACAGTCTGATCGCTTGGTAGAGCAGCAAGATATCGAATCGGCACAACGAGTATTAGGAACCAGTGATGGTAAACGTTTCTTATCGGGTGCAGACCGGTTGTTTATCTCAGGTAACCAACAGCATCAAAAGTGGGGTATCTACCGCGCAGTTGAAACCTACCAACGGCAGCAACCCCAAGCAAGTATGACCTCTTTGCGTTTGGTCGCCACGGCGCGCTTAAAAGAAGTGGATGCTGAGTTCAGCAGCTTGCAGATAGACACTCAGCTGCAAGAGGTATTGCTGAACGACCTTGTGCTACCAGAACTTGGTGTTGATCAGGTGAAGCTCTCTACCACGTTTTATCCTGCACCTAGTGCGGCGGGTCAATTTGCTAATATCTTGGGCTCATTAGATGGCAGCCAATACAGCGCGAAGAATCAGGTGGTAGTGATCAACAAAGGTTCACAGGATAACCTTCGCCAAGGTTCTATGTTTACCCTCAGCGAAAGCGGTGCGGTGGTGTTTGGTAAGCAAGGTGAATACAGTTATAAAGAGTCTGCGGCGAGCGATAAGGTGCAATTGCCAAGTACCTCGCTGGGTAGCTTGATGGTCATTCGTCCTTATGAGTATTTTAGCCTCGCGTTGATCACTCAGAGCTCTAAGCCTGTTAGCAAGGGCATTCTGGCAGTATCGCCTTTGGATCTTGCGTTGACGGAAGAGGTTAAGGGCACCGAGTGAATGAGCAACAACTGATCGCTTGGCTAACTCTAAGTTTTGTACCGCAATTGGGTGGCAAGCGACTTTCTCGACTGCTGAGCATTGATTCTCCTTTTAATATTGTTGGCTACTCAAGCCAGCAACTGCAAGCGATTGGCTTGTCTGCCAAGCAAATCTCCTATTTAAGAGAGCAAGCCCCAAGAGAAGTGGAGGCTTGCCTAGCGTGGCAAGCAAGACAACCCAATCATCACATCATTACCCCGAATTGCTCGCATTATCCCAAACTGCTGAATGAGACCGCCTCTGCGCCGAGTGTGCTTTTCGTTAAAGGTCACGTTGAAAAACTGATTGAGCCTCAAATCGCAATGGTCGGCAGCCGTAATGCCAGCCTCGAAGGGCTGCAGACAGCGAAGTCCTTCGCCAAAGAGTTTGTCCAAAACGGTTTGATTGTCACCAGTGGATTAGCGTTGGGCATTGATGGTTATGCTCATGATGGTGCTCTAGATAAAGGAGGGGAGACTTTCGCGGTGTTGGGTTCAGGCTTGGACTCCATTTATCCTGCCCGCCACCGAAATCTAGCTGAGAGGATCTGTGAGAACGGAGCGCTGATTTCAGAGTTTCGACCGAGTGCTAAACCAAGACCTGAACATTTCCCCCGTCGTAACCGTATTATAAGTGGCTTGTCGTTAGGAACCTTGGTGGTGGAAGCGGCTGAGAAGAGTGGCTCTTTAATTACCGCTCGCTATGCCATGGAGCAAGGTCGAGAAGTGTTTGCGCTGCCCGGTTCTATTCATAGCCCAACCAGTCGCGGAGGTAACAGTCTCATCAAAGCTGGAGCATGTTTAGTGCAAAATGCTCAAGATGTTCTGATTGAAATAAAGAGTCTGTTAAACTGGTCTATAGATCAGCAGCCGAGCTTATTCGAACCTACGCCGAATGAGGGTGAAAATGAACAATTGCCATTTCCACAGCTGTTAGCTAACGTAGGATTAGAGGCGACACCCGTTGATATTTTAGCACAGAGAACCCATATACCTGTGCATGAGGTCATGATGCAGCTTTTAGAGCTTGAGCTCTCAGGGCATGTTGTTGCAGTTTCCGGTGGCTATATTCGAAAGGGGAGAGGCTAGCTATGATGATGGACATACTGATGTACTTGTTTGAAACCTACATCCATAGCGATTCTGAATTGCAGGTGGATCAAGACGAACTGGAAGATGAACTTCTGCGAGCAGGGTTTCACCAAGATGATATTTATAAGGCCCTCCATTGGTTAGAAGATCTTGCGGCACTGCAAGATACCGATAACCAAGCGGCGATTACTATGTGCTCTAATACCTCGATGCGTGTTTATACCAGTCGAGAGATTTCACGTATTAATATGGAGTGTCGAGGTTTCCTACTATTCCTAGAGCAGATCAACGTGCTCACGACAGAGATTCGTGAAATGGTGATTGATCGTGTGATGGGGCTTGAGACAAACGAATTTGAATTGGATGATCTGAAATGGATTATCTTAATGGTGCTATTTAATGTGCCGGGTAATGAAAGTGCTTACACGCAAATGGAAGAGCTGTTGTACACCAAAGAGCAAGGTATCTTGCATTAATACAGGCTTGTCATGAGTAGTAAGATTGATAATCAGCTTTTTTCAGCACATGAACATGCATTAGAGCATGAACCATGTCCACAGTGCGGTGGAGAGCTTCAGCTTCGCCATGGTAAGCACGGCCCATTTTTAGGCTGTAAGCAGTATCCGAGCTGTGATTACATCAAGCCTCTTCATCAAAATGATGGTCATGTGGTGAAAGAGCTGGGCGTGCCGTGTCCTAAATGCCAAAACGAATTGGTATTAAGGCAAGGTCGCTTTGGGATGTTCATTGGTTGTAGTAGTTACCCAACGTGTAATCACATCGAATCTTTGGATCAACCGAAAGAACAACCTGAAGAGCAGCCACTTGTTGCTTGTCCTGAGTGTGGCAGAGGCCATTTGGTTGAGCGTAAATCTCGCTATGGCAAAACCTTCTATGCGTGCGATAACTACCCTAAGTGTAAGTTCGCCGTTAATCAGCCACCTGTTATAGGTCGTTGTGAAGAGTGTCAGTTCCCGCTGTTGCTGGAGAAGAAAACGGCCAGTGGCACTAAGAAGCAATGTGCTGATCGCAAGTGTCATCACATTCAATCTCAATAACCTGATGTTATAGACAAAAAAAACGGCGCTCAATGAGCGCCGTTTCTATATCCAATAAACGTTCTATATTCATCAAGCAATGTAGATTTACTTCATCTGCTCAGCAAATTCATGCACAGCAGGGTAGGCTTGCTTATCGAGAATGTCTGCCAGTGAGCATAGCGCTCTTTGCAGCTCTGCGTTGTAGTCAGCACTCACGTTAATGTGGCCCATCTTACGACCTGCACGCTTCTCTTTACCATACCAATGAACATGACAACCACCTTGAGCAAGAATTGCCTCAGGTAGGGTATCTTCACCAAGGATGTTGATCATTGCGGTTGGACGAATCAGCTTAGTGCTGCCTAATGGCATCCCACATACGGCACGTAGGTGGTTCTCAAACTGACAAGTTTCAGCGCCTTGTTGTGTCCAGTGGCCAGAGTTATGAACACGTGGTGCAATCTCATTAACAAGCAGTGAACCTTGAACATCAAAGAACTCTAGCGCGAGTACACCAACGTAATCTAAGCGTTCAGCAATGGCAGTGAACATGGTTTTCGCTTGCTCTTGCAGTTCAATGTCATCAATCGCTGTCGATAAGCTCAACACGCCATCGGTGTGAACATTTTCAGCCAGTGGATACACTTGAATCTCACCATTGGCGCCACGAGCACCCACCAGTGATACTTCGCGGTCAAACGGAACGAATTCTTCAGCAACAATCGCTTGGTTGTCGGTCGCGGTAATGCACTCAGCCATTTCTGCCCAAGTCGCGTCAACATTATCTAATGTCTTTAAGCGCCATTGACCTTTGCCATCGTAGCCACCAAGTGTGCTCTTCAATACCATTGGTAAGCCAACGTGAGCGATTGCAGCGTCAAAGTCTTCGCGAGAGTTAACCACGTAGTACTTAGCATTCTTCACGTTCGCTTCGTCTAACAGGGCTTTTTCAAGACGACGGTCACCGCCAGCTTTGATTGCTTCTGTTGTCGGTAAGAACTTACCGCTGCGCTCACACACCTCAAGTACATCGTGAGGAATATGTTCGAATTCAGCAGTAATGACGTCCGCACGCTCGATCGCATTTTCTAAGCCGTTACCTAGAATCGCTTGCGTTAATGGGTGAACAATATTTTTGCTGCCAACATCAAAAGCAGAAATTTCAATATTCAGCGGTGCCCCAGCTAGGGACATCATGCGAGCAAGTTGGCCCGCGCCTAACACAAGAACATGCATGGAAATTAGTCCTCTGCAGGGTTTGGATTAGCCAAAACCGTTTCTGTTTGCTCAGAACGGAATGCTTCTACTTTTGCCATTACTTCTTCATTGTGTGTACCAATGATTTGAGCCGCTAGGATGCCTGCATTGGCAGCGCCAGCTTCACCGATAGCCAAAGTACCTACCGCGATACCTTTTGGCATCTGCACGATAGAAAGCAGAGAGTCCATGCCTTTCAGTGCTTTAGACTGAACTGGAACACCCAGAACTGGTACGCTTGTGAAAGCAGCAGCCATGCCCGGAAGGTGCGCTGCACCGCCAGCACCAGCAATAATTACTTTAATACCGCGCTCTTTCGCACTGGTTGCGTAGTCTGCAAGCAACTGAGGTGTGCGGTGAGCAGAAACCACTTTTGTTTCGTACGCCACGCCAAACTGATCCAACATTTCTGCAGCTAGCTTCATTGTTGGCCAATCAGATTTAGAACCCATGATAATACCGACAGTCATCTCAAACTCCTTCAGGTACGATTTAATTAGTGATTAGATATTTTGCGCGCATTATACGGGTAAAATTACTTAAGGAAAACGTTTGCGTCAGTCTAAGTTGTTAATTGATACATTTTATAAACAAATAGCTTTAGTCACAGTGAATGATAATTTGTACACTTAGCGAGTTCGATAACTGACTTAATGAGGCAACTCGTGGATAACTTTCAACATACATTGCAGGCATTACAACAAGGTGAAGTCATTGCTTACCCGACCGAAGGCGTTTTTGGGGTTGGTTGTGATCCTGATAATCCACATGCCATCAAGAAATTACTCGAGTTAAAACAGCGTCCAGTTGAAAAGGGCTTGATCTTGATTGCTGCAAGTTACGAGCAGCTGCTTCCTTATATTGATGAAAGCCAGTTGACGGAAGAACAGTTGGTAACAGTGAAAGCGACATGGCCAGGTCCGGTCACTTGGATTATGCCAACCAGCAGCAAAGTTACTGACTGGGTCAGCGGCCAGTTTGATTCCATCGCGGTACGAGTGACGGATCACCCTTTGGTTCAAAGAATGTGTAATGAGTTCGGCAAGCCGTTAACCTCTACCAGTGCCAACCTGACTGGCGAGCCGCCTTGTATGACGACTGAAGAAGTTCAACAGCAACTGGGTCAACACTTAGTCGCGATTCTAGAAGGCCAAACGGGTGGCCGTGAGAAGCCAAGCGAAATTAGAGATGCAAAAACGTCGAAAATATTAAGACAGGGTTAAACCCTGCAAAGGAAGTAAGATGTCAGCAATTGATAAAGAAGCAGTAAAGCAGTTTTTACTGAGCCTACAAGATTCGATTTGCCAGCAGCTTGAGCAAGCTGATGGTGTAGCGTTGTTTGAAGAAGATGCATGGGAGCGAGAACCTGGCGATCGTCTAGGTGGCGGTGGTCGTACTCGCGTGATGACCAATGGTGCTTTATTTGAACAGGGTGGAGTTAACTTCTCTCACGTCGCTGGTAAAGCAATGCCTGCCTCTGCAACCGCTCACCGTCCTGAGTTAGCCGGACGTAAGTTTGAGGCGATGGGGGTTTCATTAGTTATCCACCCTAAAAACCCATATATCCCAACCTCACACGCGAACGTTCGATTCTTCATTGCGGAAAAAGAAGGGGAAGACCCGATTTGGTGGTTTGGTGGTGGTTTTGACTTAACGCCATTTTATCCTGTCGATGAAGATTGCCAATCTTGGCATCAAACTGCTAAAGATCTTTGTGCGCCGTTTGGTGATGATGTTTATCAAGAACACAAAGAGTGGTGTGATAAGTACTTCTATCTTCCTCACCGAGACGAAACACGTGGTGTTGGTGGTCTGTTCTTTGATGACTTAAATGAGTGGGGTTTCGATAAGAGCTTTGCTTATATGCAGGCTGTCGGTGAAGGTTTTGCTGCGGCGTACTTACCTATTGTCGAGCGTCGCAAAGATACACCTTATGGCGAACGTGAGCGTGACTTCCAACTATACCGTCGTGGTCGCTATGTTGAATTTAACCTAGTTTATGACCGTGGCACCTTATTTGGCCTGCAAAGTGGTGGTCGCACAGAGTCTATATTGATGTCGATGCCGCCGTTGGTTCGTTGGGAATATCGCTATGAACCACAAGCGGGCTCACCAGAAGCTCTGCTTTATAGCGACTACCTAAAGCCTCGAGTTTGGTAGTTCTTCCTTCCTTATAGGGATAGTGATAGGGTCATCTATATAGATGACCCTTTTTTATTTCTGTTAGGTAAGGATATGACACAGCAAGTAGATCGTTATGCCGTTTTCGGTAACCCTATTGGGCAAAGCAAATCGCCATTCATTCACACATTATTTGCTCGCCAAACCAGCCAACAACTTACCTATACAGCACTCCAGCCAGAACAAGGTGAATTCATCATTGCTGCTCAAGCTTTTTTTAGTGAGGGTGGTAGAGGGTGTAATGTCACAGCACCATTTAAAGAAGATGCTTATCAGTTCGCTAATCGCCTGACTGAAAGGGCTGAACTAGCAGGTGCCGTAAACACACTTAAGAAGCTCGATGACGGAGAAATCATTGGTGATAACACCGATGGCGAGGGTTTAGTTCAAGACCTGCTTCAACATCAAGTTGCGTTAAAAGGAGCTCGCGTTCTTCTTCTTGGCGCTGGTGGTGCCGCGAGAGGAGTGATTCAACCTCTTCTCGACCAAAAGCCACAACAGCTGGTGGTCGCTAATCGAACCAGCTCCAAGGCTGAACTTCTGGCTGAGATGTTTTCTTCACATGGAAACATCAAAGGAATGGGGTTAAGTGATGTTAATGAAGGGTTTGATGTCATTATTAACTCGACCTCATCTGGTCTAAGTGGGCAGCTTCCTGAAGTGTCTGACGTTATTTTCAATTCTAATAGCGCCGTTTATGACATGGTTTATGGATCGGGAACCACAGTATTCAATCAATGGGCATTAGGTAATGGTGTTCATGCTGCTTATGATGGTTTAGGTATGTTAGTGGGGCAGGCAGCAGAGAGCTTTATGCTTTGGCGTGGCCTTCGTCCGGGAACAAAACAGATTTTAAGAGAGTTACGTAAAAACCTTGAGATGTAATGGGGTGTTTATAAAAAATGAATCAATCAATTCTATTTCCTGATATCCAAGATTGGGATGAAGAAAATCAATCAATCACCTTCCCAGCACAACAGTCGGGCGCGCTGATTGAATGTGTCATGTCTATTGAGGAATTATCACAATTGGCAGGAAGAGATATAGAAGAAGGCGATCAAGCTTTAGTTATCTTTTCGGAGTTACGTTTCGATATTGAAGAGCTAGCGGAAGAGTTAATAGAAGAAGAGGAGTATGACTCCTCTAATCGGATTCAGATCAAAGCGCTTTAGACTGGAAGTACAGAGTCTAGATAGTCATTTTTATTCTGAACATAGTTGTCAGCTGATTTCTGTAAAAAGGCTCGCTCTTTATCATTTAATGGGCGAGCTTGTTTTACTGGGCTTCCTACATAGAGATAACCGCTTTCAAGTACCTTATTAGGCGGTACCAAGCTACCGGCACCAATCATCACTTCTTTTTGGATAATCACGCCATCCAACACGATCGCTCCCATACCAACAAGTACACGATCTTCAATAGTGCAGCCATGCAGCATTACCTGATGCCCGATAGTGACATCATTACCTATTAATAGAGGGTAACCCTCAGGGTTTTCTGCATTCTTATGGGTGACGTGCAAGACACTACCATCTTGGATATTCGTTCTCTCTCCAATATGAATGTGGTTCACATCCCCTCGAGCTGCAACCAAAGGCCACACGCTAGAGTCGTTACCGATTTTGATATCACCAACCAGCACTGAACTTGTATCTATATAGACACCTTGCCCAATCTGAGGGGATATTCCTTTATAACTGCGTATTGAACTCATAAATCCTCCTTTATATAGGCACCTTAAGCCCTTAATTAAGAGGAATACTAGTGAAAATGGGGTGTTTTGAACAAAAAACGCTCGAACAATCAAAAAAGTAAGAAAAACTTCAAAAAGGGCTTGCCAGTGTGATCGAAATCTCTATAATGCCACCTCGATGACACGGGATGGCTTCGTAAGAAACCAAAACGAATCAGCAGGTCAAATTAGCCAAGCTAAGCGCTTGAAAAAAGTTTTGAAAATAGTGGTTGACACTAAAACTTAAATCGCTAAAATGGCCGTCCGATTTGAGCGAAGCTCAAAAAGGAAAAGCTCTTTAACAATTTAAACCTATCAATCTGTGTGGGCACTCGTTGATGAATATCAAAACGTTTTATCGTTAGATAAAACAGATTCTTCGGAATCAAAATTGATTTCAATGAACTGAGTGACCAATACGTTTAACTACTTGTAGTTATTCGGCACAGTCAATTCATTACCATTCTGTTCCTATT
>NZ_JBFRTN010000049.1:1464-22033 GCF_041474095.1 Vibrio sp. 10N.222.54.A3 | reverse complement strand
CTTAATCCTTATTTGTTATGTGCAGAGTATGCGCAGAACCAAAAATGCACTTGTAGCTGTCATAGCAATACCAAGAGTTACGTACGAACTGTGAATAAGCCAGTACCGTTTTTTCTTGTATTTTTCATTGGCTTTCCAACACTGTTCATCTTTCGATTTTTTCAACTCTTGTGTAAGTGCAAAGAATCGCTTCGCATCCACACGAAGTTCATAAAGGCATAGAACAACAGTAATAACAAAACTAATTAAAGCGGCAGAAAGTAAAACTTGCTCTAAATCTGAGTATTTTTGACCATCTTTAGTCAAAGCCAAGAAAAAAACACCTGTTGCACCTGATGAAACCGATAAAATGTAAGCTCTCAGTCGATTTCCTGCATCTTTCGCTAATTCATGATATTGATTAATTTCGTCCTGCATACTTCATCCTGCACATAACATTTTAATATTGTGCAAGCACGAATCCATCCGCTTAACATATCAAAAAGGTCACTCATAACCAACTGAATGCTATGCATTTAATATAAAAGTGGGTCTAAACAATAAGTGTGAAAACGTGCAAGCACATATTGCCGACTATGTAACGCTCGGCCTCATTCTTAACCACCCATAAATCTGCAGTATAATCAATAATTTAAAATAAGCCTCTCGTTAAATTCGTGCTCAATCAGAGTTAAAAACCACTCTTTTTTAAGTCATTAATTATTCAACAAGCAATAAACTGTCTGTATGTACAGATTTTGTGAGGGGAATATATGGCGAGTCAATTCATGCAGGCAATTTGCGAACATATGACGATGCGAGGCTATAGTCGCAAGACAATCAAAGCCTACTGTTACTGGATAAAATACTTCATTCATTTTCATAAGCTTAAACACCCTGAACAGATGCATGCCGCTGAAGTTGTCTCCTTTCTTTCTCATTTAGCTAATCAACAAAAAGTAGCCATCAATACTCAAAAGGTAGCGCTCAATGCTCTAGCCTATTTATACAATCAATTTATTAAGCAACCTCTAGGAGACTTAGGGTTTAGCTATGCGACTCGGTCTCGAAAAATTCCTAGCGTACTCAATCATGCGGAAGCTATCTCGGTGATCAATGAAATAGATCCTAAATATCAACTGTTTTTTCGCTTGTTGTATGGTTCAGGTTTGAGAGTATCGGAATGCCTGAGGCTTCGAGTACAAGATATAGATCTAAAACAAGGGTCTCTCACTGTTCACAATGGGAAAGGAAATAGAGACCGAGTGACAATTTTAAGTTTTTCACTCACTGAAGCTATACAAGACAAAATTTCACAAGTTGCAGTTCTGCTCGCTAAAGATAACTTGAATGGGTTTGGGCCATCTTTACCTCACCGATTAGGTAAAAAATACCCTAGTGCCTATCGACAACTTGCTTGGATGTACCTATTCCCATCAAAATCCGTCACTCAACACTCTGAGTCGGGGATCGTATGCCGACACCACCTACATGATTCGGTACTCCGAAAAACGCTGAAGAAGGCGACTAACTCTAATAAATTGCGCCACAAGCGAATTAGTTGTCATACTTTCAGGCACAGTTTTGCTACGCAACTTCTAAAGTCAGGCTCCGATATCAGAACGGTTCAAGAGCTACTGGGGCACAGTGATGTTAAGACAACTCAGATTTACACTCACGTTATTGGGCAACACTTTAGTGGCACGACTAGCCCGCTAGACGGCTTATAACGAAACTCCCTCATCGATAGTTGAACCTTGGCTTGATGGCTTCTGTCTGACAAGGTTGTCTGATATGGTGACGGCAGAACTTCAGCAACTGTTTTAGATAGTATTAAATATGAAAACACTAACCATACTTGATGGCGGCATGGGCCGAGAACTCAAAGAAATTGGCGCGCCATTTTCTCAACCGCTTTGGAGTGCTCAAGCGCTGATTGAAGCACCCGAATTTGTCAGCCAAGCACATCAAAACTTTGTCGATGCAGGTGCTGAAATCCTAATCACCAATAGCTACGCCTGTGTGCCTTTTCACTTGGGTGAAGAGCTGTTCGAGCAGCGAGGCTTTGAACTAGCCACACTGTCCGGTGAGCTGGCTAAAGCAGTTGCAGACAATGCTACCCACACAGTGAAAGTAGCAGGCGCGATTCCACCGCCATTTGGCAGCTACCGACCAGACTTGTTTAAGGTAGAAGAGGCAGCGCCAATCATTCAAACGCTTTACGATGCCCAGGATCCAAACATCGATCTTTGGATAGCGGAAACCATCTGCAGCCTGCAAGAGTTCGAATCCATTCATGCGGTTCTTAAGCAGTCAGATAAGCCGTGTTACTACGCATTCAGTTTGGAAGATACCAAGGGCGATTCTGCCAATATTCGTTCTGGCGAGAGCGTAACAGACGCCATCAAACTTGCCTGCCAATCAAACGCGACAGGCATTATGTTTAACTGTTCAGTGCCTGAAGTGATGGATCAAGCCATTATCGATGCCAAGAAAGTGATCGATGAGCTAGGCAGTGATTTAGAAGTTGGTGTCTATGCCAACAATTTTGCGCCTATCAGCAACGAACATGAAGCGAATGATATGTTTCAGGAGATGCGTGAGCTGGATGGCCAAGGTTACTTAACTTACGCTAAACGCTGGCATGCACTGGGCGCGAATATTATCGGTGGCTGTTGTGGCATCGGGCCAAAACACATTAAAGCCCTAGCCGATTGGAAACACTCAATACAGAGCTAATCCTGAGCTTCAACTAGAATAAAATAAATAGAGAACAGGTTGAGAAATCTGTTCTCTATTTGTATGTGACGTCTCTGAGTACACTGATACAAAACAACGATTTGGAGTAACTGATGAGCGACACGCAACGAAAAATTAAATGGGGTATCGCTGGGCTAGGCAATATCGCCAATCGATTCGCAACCGCAGTCACAGAGCACTCTCTGCATGGTGAGCTTGATGCGGTTGCCGCCAGAGATCACTCACGCGCAGCCACGTTCGCCAACAAGTTTGCTTGCGACAAGGCGTATGGTTCTTATGAAGAGATGGCGAATGACCCAAGTGTTGAAGCGGTTTACATCGCTACGGTTCACCCATACCACCAGCCACTCGCCGAACTGTTTCTAAAGAACAATAAGCACGTATTGGTCGAGAAGCCGGCTTTTACCAACCTTGCTGACTGGCTTGAGATGAAAGCTCTCGCGAAGCAAAATGGCGTGATGCTGTTAGAAGCAATGAAAACCGTGGTGTTTCCCGCATATCGTGAGCTCCAATCATTCTTGGTCGATAACCACATTCAGATAGATTCAATCGAAGCCAGCTTTGGTAACCATCATGACTATGAGCCCGATTTGTTTATCTTCAATCCGGATTTGTCAGGCGGAGCAACACTCGATGTTGGGGTCTATGGGCTTTGGTTCTTTTACGATCTGTGCCGAACGCTGGGTGTAAACCCTTCAAAACCTCAGGTAGAGATGTCGTGTCTTTATGAGGGAGCGAATGTTGATACCAATGCATGCTTTACATTCTCTGGTGATAT
This sequence comes from Vibrio sp. 10N.222.54.A3, assembly GCF_041474095.1. Taxonomy (NCBI): domain Bacteria; kingdom Pseudomonadati; phylum Pseudomonadota; class Gammaproteobacteria; order Vibrionales; family Vibrionaceae; genus Vibrio; species Vibrio sp. 10N.222.54.A3. Next base: position 18,516 of record NZ_JBFRTN010000049.1, on the reverse strand, counting down.
AAGCGGTAAGATATCGGCATCAACAGTGCAAAACCTTCCCCGATCAGCACACTTGAGTGGACCTGAAACCAAAATCACCATTCACGAAAAATGGTGGAATCCGGCCTTTATTGAGATTGAACATCAAGGCAAAAAGTCGACCATTAACTACCGAGTGATAGGGAATGGATTCGAGTTTGAAATCGACCATTTTTCAGATTTGGTGCTTCAAGGCAAAACTGAATCGAATATCCTGAGCTCAGAGATAACCTCTCGAGTTCTCGATACGATGGAAAACGCACTGATTGATTCTGGCTATTCACATTTAACTCAACCTCGTCGTTAGGAAAAGCAAATTGGGCAACCTTAAGCGTAAGCTTGAACTGTATGAAAAGATATTTCAGGCTTTTGGGCCTGGAGTATCACACTGTCAGGTCAACCAACTGGCCACACTGCTGCACGTGAGTGAACGTCACGTTCAGACCTTACTCAAAGCGATGACAGCACAAGGCTGGATTGAGTGGCAAGCTAGCTCAGGCCGCAGCAAGAAGGCACAACTCACGTGTCTGGTTGAACCCATTGAGGCGTGTTACCAATACGCACAAACCCAAGCTGACGCAGGCAACATAGAACAGGTGTTTAGCACCTTGAGCTTCAACGGCCGCAATGCTGGCACTGAGTTGCAAGCCTTTCTAAGCAATACCAATCCGTCGACGCAGAATATCGCGTACATCCCGTTTCACCGAGAACTCGAAGCGCTTCACCCTCAACGCGTGCTTAGACGCACCGAACGTTTCTTAGTTATGCAAGTTTGCCAACGCCTAACCTCCGTTAAGCACAGCAAACTCAGCGGCGATCTGGCTTATCATTGGCAGCCTAATCAAGATGCGACACAGTGGCACTTTCAGATTCGCAATGGTGTTCACTTTCATAACGGAAGAACACTCGAACCTCAAGACATAGCACGCAACCTTAACTCTCTCTGCCAAAGCAAAATATGGCGTCGCTGTTATCAGCATATTGATGAGGTCTCTGTCTCGGCAGGCAATGTGGTTGTCGTAAAGTTGAATCAACCTGATTGGCATTTACCGCGCCTACTTGCTAGGGCTGAAGCCTCCGTATTCGATCACTCATCACCGACTGATAGGCTGATTGGATCTGGCGCGTTCTCATTAGACATCTTCTCAAGCAAGATGTTGAGATTGAGCCGCAATAGCGCCTATTCACACAGCACGCCGATTCTGAATCGAGTCGAGTTGTGGGTCTATCAGGAATGGGCACAGAGCAAAGCCTGCGCTCAAAATCAGGTGTGCGTGAAACTGCCCGAGAAGACGACCACCGTGCGTGGGGATGACCATTCTTCCCAACCGGATTTCGGCTCAACCTTCTTTAAGATTCAAAGCCCGATGTTGTCTTCAACCGTTCGTGAGTTCACCGTTGAAGACACCTCTGAATGCCAAGCCCTTTTCGATCAGTTGTCAGTGTCTGGCGACCACAAAACCAGCGTGGAATATGGGCACTACCTAACTCACTACCTAACTACCAAAGACGTCGCGCTGTGCAGTATTATTGATGAGAACGACACCTTCACTTCGTGGTTAAGCTTTTTCACTCGCTTCCCGTTTGAGGAATTAACTTTACCTTCTGAGATGCTAGAGACAATCGAACAAGGCTTAGCCTCAATAACAAACCAACCAGACTTTGAGTTAGCGATGAATGCACTGTTGTCGCTCCGGCATTGGTTGCATGAATCTGGGGTTGTGGTTGAGCTCAAGCAAGAGGCGTTCAACTTAGAGGTTTCTGAAAAGATACACGGCGCACAAGTAAATGGTTTCGGTTGGTGCGAACTCGACAAGCTGTGGATTAGCCATTTGTAAGCGTATTTCGTAGCTGAATGTATTTCACAACCTAGCCCAACCAAGCTGCAACCAATCATTATGTTCAGTCACAGCGTAGGTCGAATAGGCTAAGGGTTAGCTCACTAGCGCCAATTCAGACTCTTTATAGATACGGTTAGCCACTTTGTATGCAGCCGGAGACATCAGTGTCTCTTTGCATCTGCGCTTAAATTGCTCGACTTCAATCGTTTGTTCTTCCAGTAAATAGCACAGCTCACTCAAGTAGTTAGCTTCAAACACAGCTTGACCAAGTGGTGTGCATTCGTATCGGCTCGACTCTTGGTAGCCAATTGCGGTCAACACAGACTCTGGCAGTTCCCAGAACTTAGCAATGGTGTAAGTCAGGCGAATAGAGTAGCTGTTCATCAGGCGCTTCAATGCCAACGAGTTAGGTGGAACAGAAGGATCAACATGCTTGAAGGCTTCTACCATCATCTGGAAAATGATCATCTTGCCTAAGTTGCGAATTAACCCAACAAAGTATGCCGCTGCTTGATCTTCTTGAGGTGAAGAGTCTTTCATCAACTCCTTAGAAAACGACGCAGTCTGAACACTGTGATTCCAAATTTTCTCACCGAAGTGACGCCAGTAAATATTGTTCCCCGGCGTGAAGTTCTTCATGTAGCTATTCACCACCCCTTCAACAAGCCCCTGAGAACCCATATTTAAGAATGCTGTTTTTAGGTCGGTAACCTGTTTTTCATTGCGTTTGTAAAAGGCGCTATTTGCCAGTTTAATCACATCGGCAGCCATACTCGGCTCGCGCTCAATCACTCTTAACAGAGTATCGACATCAAACTCATCGCTCTGTAATTCGCCCATTAACGTGGTCACAGAGGCTGGCATCACTGGCAGTTCATTAAGCAGGGCTTTTGGAGAGCGAATCAAGCGTTCGATTTGGCAAGCGACAAAATCACTAAATGGGTCTGACTCCGTGCGAAGGCGAGACTCTCCAAACAAATAATCAAGGAACTCACCATCGTGAAGGCTAAGCGTCTTATCGACGATTAATGATGATGGCTGAGCGGACGACGGCGGAACAAAGATTGAAGACTGAACAGAATCAGTAGCAACGGTTTGTTGTTGCTCTTGTTGGGCAGGCTCTGCAGAGGGTTTGTTTTTTGAATAAACAAAAGGTGAGAATAGTGCCTGCAATACCCTTTTAAACATCAATACGGCTCCTTGATAAATACAACATAGATAGGGATATATAATGGCGGTAATTATCGCACAGTTAATTCATAAACCACACAATGATAAATGAATCATTAACTTTTCAGCTGTATAGGATCTGTTACTCAACGGGTTGCAAGACTGAGCCCGCCAGTATTCGCCAGAAACAAGAAGAGCGAGCACATAACGCTTGCTCGCTCTTCCATAAATCTAAACCGTGAAGCTGACTAAAACTAGCGTTCTGCCACTTCCAACACGATCTTACCAACATGCTTTTTCTTTAAGAACTCATCTTGCGCTTTATGGATATCAGCTAGCGGATAAGACTCTGCAACGATGGCACCAATCTGCTGTTTCTCGATACGGTTGACTAGATTCTGAAATACTTGTGGTTCTAAAACTGTGCAACCAAAAAAGCTGAGATCTTTGAGATACAAAGTGCGAACATCAAGCTCAACCATAGCGCCACCAATTGCGCCAGATACGGCATAACGGCCATGTGGTTTCAGCACTTCAAGGAATTCCGGCCATTTGTCACCTGCCACTAAATCGATAACCACATTGACGCTACTTTCGCCTAGCGCTTTAACCAAATCCGCATCACGAGCAATCACTTCATCAGCGCCAAGTTCAAGTAACTGTTGGTTCTTGCTTGGGCTGGTAATCGCAATCACATACGCGCCGCGAGCTTTTGCTAGCTGAATAGCCGCAGAGCCCACACCGCCCGATGCACCAGAGATAAGCACGCGATCACCTTCAGCCACATTCGCGCGAGTTAGCATGTTCTCTGCTGTTGAGTAAGAACATGGGAAAGATGCTAGTTCAACATCCGACATGGTGCTGTTCACCGCATAAGCGTGCTTCGCTGCAACTTTGGTGTATTCAGCGAACCCACCATCGCACTCAGAACCGAAATACCATGGCTGTGGCAGATCTCGTCCGTATACTTCTGTTAAACAAGGTTCGATAAGAACACGCTCACCAATACGGTCAGCAGAGACTTCATTACCGACTGCTACGATGAAACCACACACGTCAGCACCTTGGATACGAGGGAACTTCAACGCTTCACCCGACCAACTTGCATCGTCTGAGTCATCGCTTTTTGAGTACCAGCCGATTCGTGTGTTGATATCGGTATTGTTAACGCCTGCTGCCATCACTTTGATCAGCACTTCATTAGGTTCGATTTGAGGAACCGCGATATCTTCGCGGTAGCCAAGCATTTCTGCTCCGCCGTGCCCCAACATCTCTACGCCTTTCATTGTTTTCGGTATTTCGAATTTCATCGTGTTTCCTCGAGTAATTTTGTAACCATATTCTGTGCTGATGCCACCGCTTCTTCGCCTAATACTGGCCACGCGCTTGATACGCCTTCATGAAGTAAAAACAGTGGTGTCGCGAGATCATCTCGCAGGCTCTGCTTGCCTATTAGCAAACGGACTTGTTCTTTATGCTGTGTAACCGCTTGGCTGATAAGCTCATTATCGGGAAACGCGGCCATCGCATTCATCGACATACACCCGTGCGGCGCATACTCTTCTAACCATTGTTGGAGCTTGTTGAAGATATGAGTAACCGATTCGAGACCCTTTTCAGGAGACGTTTCCAACAAGAAATCTAGGTAACGTTGGTGTCGATATTCCAAGGCACCAACGATCATCGCTTCTTTTGAAGGGAAATGTTTATACAAGGTTCTTAGGCTTACATCGCACGCCGTTTTCAGCTGTGCAACGCTCGGCTCAGCAAAACCTTGCTGGCTAAATGCCACCTCTAAGCTTGCTGCAATCTGTTCTCTCAACATAGTGCTCTCTTAATACCCGACAAAGGGTAGAATGATTGTTCTACCTACAAGATAGAACGATCACTCTACCCCTGTCAATATCCAAATTTACACACCAAGAAATGATAAATTCCGCGCCAAACAGGACACGGAATTTATCAATACAGATGAGAGACTTAGCGTTTAAGCTGGAGTCGACTGCGTATCGTCACCAGAACAGATAAAGCGCCGCAAAGTACCAACACCCCCCCTAAATCTTGAATCATTCCCGCTAAAGCGAGCCCTGAGCCGATCAAGGTGTAATACATCAAACCAAACAGTGCACCTGCACTTCCCGCTTGAGATTGGTAGCTGACTAATGCTCGGCTCAATACATTAGGGATCGCAATACCAAATGCCATGACCACCAGCATCATCGGAAGTAAAAACCATATTGAGTGTTGTGAAAAATAGACACCCACCGCACCTAATGTTTGAAGCCCTGCCGCGATACCAATCAGAGACATTGAAGACACTTGTCTCTTCAACAATGTCTTGTTCACCAAGCTTCCCAACAGAGTCCCGAACCCAAGCACAATGCCGCTGTAGCCAAACTGCTCAACGCTAAATCCAAGTTGAATGAAGGCAAATGAACCCAATTGATAATAGGAAAATAGCGCAATATTGAACGACGCAACCAGCAACGCAGACATCCATATATCGCTATCTTTGATCATGTGAATACTGAGTGACTTTAACTGCAATGGCTGCTTAGATTGTTGCGTTTCAGGCAATGACCATAGGCTATGTGCCAACAACGCTAACACCATAATAAACAAGGCAATAAACACATATTGATGCCCGCCCGCTTGGCTTAGTTGACCGCCAAGAAGCAGCCCGATGATTGGACTAATCGACAGCCCCATCCCCATGTAACCAAACACCTTGGCCAGTTCCGCGCCGCTAAAGGCATCGCGCAACATGGTTTGTGTCACCACCGAGCCAACCGCAAGCCCGAAAGCGCCCATGGCTCGGGCTATCATCAACCAAACAAAGCTATTGGTTTGCATAGCAATGAGTGCTGAACAAGCGAATAACCCCATGCCCAATAACATGGTTGGTCGGCGCCCCCACTTGTCAGCTAACACGCCCCATACCACCACACCCACCGCAAATGCAGAGAAGTAAATCGATAGGGTTTGAGCAGCTTGTGTGTAACTGACATCAAAGGATTTCGATATTGAATCCAGAGTCGGGCTATAGATGGTTTCTGCGATTTGAGGGAACATCAGCAATAGCACCATTTGCCATAAAGAAGGTTTTGTTTTCATCATTTTTCCAAGACCAGTGAACTTGACGAGGAGTCTAGGGGAAACTAACCTTGGCTCGTTAACAACATTAAAACCAAAAACAACAAGATTGGGACAAATGGCATTAATCAGCGAAACCATTGAGTTTGATGCAGACAGCTTACCTGCGCCCGTAATAGGGATTGCGGCAGAGCTAGGTCAGCATGATTCAGGAATACATCACCACGTAAAAGGACAGCTGTTGTATGCTCCGCAGGGTTGCATCACCTTGACCTTAAAAAACGCCATTTGCATTTTGCCGCCGACTAAAGCCGTGTGGATCCCGCCTTATACCAAACATCGCGCGCAGATGACCAATGTGGTTGCTTATCGGTCGCTCTATTTTGATAGCAGTATTTACACCTGCCCAGAAGCGATTGAAATTGTGGAAGTGAATGAGCTTTTAAAAGCCCTGATCAATAAGATGGCTTTCTGGGATTGGGACGTTGCCCGCGAGCAAACCACCAATACCGCCAACCTATTCTGGGAAGAGTTTTACAGTGCTAACCAACACTCGTTTATCTTGCCACTACCGACAGATCGCCGCTTTAAAAGCTTTTGCAAACAAGTCCGAACCGCTTCCTTTCTTGCCCCAGCCCTCTCGACATTAGCGAACTCGGTTGGCGCAAGCACCAAAACGATTACTCGATTATTCAAAGCCGAAACAGGCATGACTTACCAAGAGTGGCGACAGCAATGGCGCTTGTTTAAAGCGATTGAACTGCTCTCAGAAAACCGACAAGTCGGTGATGTGGCTCATCTGCTAGAGTTCTCATCCAACAGTGCGTTTATCGCTTTTTTCAAACAGCAAACTGGACAAACCCCGTTGGCCTTTACCAAGTTAGGGGCGTGATTGTTGTTATCCAAACTCTGAAGTTTTACTGAGCTCAGATACAAAAAACCAGAACATGAGTTCTGGTTTTTAAAAGTATTTTAAAGCTAGATGCCGTCGTTACTTGGTATAGAAAGCGCGTTTCAATGCCATCTCTAAACCACGAACTTCAGCTAAGCCTTTCAATCGACCAATCGCCGAATAACCTGGGTTAGTGGTTTTCTTAAGGTCATCCAGCATTTGATGACCGTGATCCGGACGCATTGGAATTAAGCGGTGATCGCCCACTTCTGCACGACGATTTTCTTCATCCAAAATAGCCATCACAACGTTGTACATGTCCACATCACCATCGAGGTGCGCTGCTTCGTGGAATGTCATTGGGTTGCTCTCTTCACGCTTAGTTGAACGCAGGTGCGTAAAGTAAATTCGGTCACCGTGCTTTTTGATCATATTAACCAGATCATTGTCGCCACGAACACCGTATGAACCCGTACACATCGTCAAGCCATTCATTTTGCTCGGTACATGCTCGGTCAACCAATCAATGTCTTCGATCGTTGAAACGATGCGAGGCAAGCCTAGAATCGGACGCGGTGGATCGTCTGGGTGAACCGCCATCTTCAAGCCATTCGCATCACAGATAGGCATCAGCTCAGCGAGGAAGTAAGACATGTGCTCACGTAGCTTGTCTTTGTCGATTCCCGCATAGCGATCTAGCTGTGCTTGAAACGCTTCTAGTGTGTAACCTTCTTCAGCGCCTGGCAGGCCAGCGATGATGTTATTGGTCAGTTGCTGAATTTGCTCAGGCGTCATGTTGTTGAAGTAATCCAACGCTTGAGCTTGCTCTGATTCTGAATAGTCCGATTCTGCACCTGGACGTTTCAAGATATGCAGCTCAAATGCCGCAAACGCGATTTGGTCAAAACGCAGTGCGCGCGAGCCATCAGGCATTTCAAATTCTAAATCGGTACGCGTCCAGTCCAACACTGGCATGAAATTATAACAAACCGTATCGATGCCACACTCAGCAAGGTTAGACAGAGTTTGCTTATAGTTATCAATCCACTGCTGGTAGTTGCCAGTTTGAGTTTTGATCTCTTCGTGCACAGGCACGCTTTCTACAACCGACCACGTTAAGCCTTTCTCTTCGATAATGGCTTTGCGTTTCAGGATTTCTTCTTTTGTCCAAACTTCACCATTTGGAATATGGTGCAGTGCATTCACAATACCAGTTGCGCCCGCTTGACGAATGTCATCTAGCGAAACTTGATCATTAGGGCCGTACCAACGCCACGTTTGTTCCATGAGACTTACCTTTCTTTAAGACGCACTTAGCCGGCTCGAATTAATCAAGCTAAATGCAATAACGACTTCTTAATGGCAGTAATGATAATTACTGCCCGAGATAGCACCGGTCTACGCCGGTCTAAAGACGATTACCTATTAATAACCTAGTGAATGAATCAGCTTCCAAAAAGAGTTTTGTCGCAGAGTTCAACGTTAGCTTTCAGGACTAACTTTCCGTGCTAAGTAGCACCACTGGGTTAGAACTAAATAAGTAACCATCAAAGTTTGGGTCATCAATGTCTGACAGCGCTAACAAACGCTGCTTAACATTCTCAAGGTGTTGCCACATTGCGTTCTTAGCAGCGACAGGGTCTTTGCGCTGTAAGGCGGCGAGGATACGAGCATGATCATCTAACCATTCTTCACGGTAATCTTGACCACTGATGTGAGAGTGGAGTTTATTCCACATTGGACTCTTTTCGCGTCGATCCCAGGATTGTTTCAACATATCTACCAGCACAGAGTTTTGAGTAGCCTCTGCAATACACATGTGAAATCTTTCATCTCCGCTGCAATCGGTGGTACCGCTTGCAAGCTCTTCGCGCTCGAGTTCGAGTGCAGAGCGCATCTTAATGATGTCGCCCGGAGTGACCTGAGTTGCCGCAAACTCCGCGATATTACTTTCCAGTAATTGGCGGGCCTGCAGCATCTCGAATGGACCAGCGTCATCGCTGACCACATTCTCGCGAGAATGAGTAGGAATGTTCAGGACATAAACACCTGACCCTTTTTTTACCTCAACTAAGTTTTCAAGCTCTAGCATGATGATCGCTTCACGCACTACAGTGCGGCTTACATCTAGACGATCAGCAATATCGCGTTCTGGAGGTAACCTATCTCCGACCTTATACAGGCCTTCAATCAGTTCTTTTCTTAGTACTAACCCTATCTCCTGATAAGGTCTTTTCGGCTCGAAAGGCATCATGATGATATTGTCACTTCTTTCCATTGTATTTCTCTCGCCATCATAATGACCAAATATAATTGGTCAACCTCTATATCTTAAAATGCAGTAACACCTTGTTTTTGTATTACTCTTTTTTCTATATTTGCTCGTTATTCAACAGCCTGAATACGGTCAATCAATGCGCTCAATTCTGGGTCCGCTTTATCTAGCGCGTCGTACATAGGTTGAACCGCTAGTGCGAACGCAGCCTTGTCTGGTTCCACAAAAGTAACGCCCATTTTCTCGGCTTTAGCACGCTCTTTTGCTTCCGATTCAGCCCACAATTTTTTCATCAATTCAGATGAATCACTTGCCGCCTTCATTAGCGCATCTTGTTGTTCTGCAGTCAGTTTATCGTATGCTTTGGTTGAGATAACCAACACATCCGGAACCATCGTGTGCTCATCTAAGCTGAAGTATTTAGACACTTCACTGTGACGGCTCAAGCTGAAAGAAGGAATGTTATTTTCAGCCGCATCTACGACACCTTGCTGCAGTGCTGTGTACAACTCACCGTAAGCTAGTGGCGTTGGGTTACCGCCTAACGCTTTCACCATCGCAATTGCTGATGGGCTTGGTTGAACACGAACTTTCAAACCTTTCAGATCTTCTGGTGTGTTAATTGGCTTATTGGTATAGAAGCTACGCGCACCAGCGTCGTAGTAAGTCACACCAATAAAGCCGCTATCACGAGAAGAGTTAAGAATGTCACGGCCTACTTCACCATCAGTCACACTGTAGTAGTGCGCTTGATCGCGGAATAAGTAAGGCATGTTGAATGATGAATAAGCAGGAGAAAAAGCTTCTAGCTCAGCAGCATTACTTTTCACCATATCTAAAGCGCCGTTCTGCATCAGCTCCATAGATTCACGCTGTGTACCCAATTGAGCATCAGGGTAAATACGAATACGCACCTCACCATCAGTCAATTCACGTACTTCTTTCGCCATAAACGTCATCGCTTCATGTACTGCATGGTCACGAGGGTGGTTATGGCTCAGTTTCAATGTTGTCGCTGCATAAGCAGAAGCTGTTGCTCCAAAAGTCAAAGCAGCACCGACAACCGCACTAATCAAAGTTTTACGCGTCATCATCATTCTTATTCTCCGTGGATTGGTTATCCAAAATGTAGGGTGTTTTTTGTTATGGGCTCATATTGGGGCTCAAAAAAGGAACCGTCAAAGCTGAAATTAAAATTGATTGACCAAAGTCACAATAAAAACCCATAAATTGGTCAACCAAAATCATTTGTGAAGTTGCTCACGCCAACCAAAAAATGAATAGCTTATGATTCAGCCAGATTTTTGAACATCCCATCCCTACATAGAAACAATTTCTTACATTGGTAAACCAATTGTTATGAGATACGCAATTTTGTTGAAAGGAAATAAACATGAATAAATTGGTCAGTTACATAAATAGAGGGTTGGCCGCCTTTACAGTGTCTCTATCGTCTTTCTTGGTGCTATGCGTGATATGGCAGGTTCTATCCCGCTATGTTATTGGCAAACCAAGTACTGTTACCGACGAGCTCGCTCGTTACCTCTTTATGTGGGTAGCCCTGATTGGTGCTGCTTACACAACAGGTCTGAAACGCCACCTTGCCATCGACCTACTTACGATGAAGCTGACTGGCAAACGTAAATTAATCAACGAAATCATTATCCAAATAGCCATCGCTTCTTTCTCTTATATCGTTCTGGTACACGGTGGCAGCCAACTTGCAGCTAAAACACTTGCGATGGGACAACTGACTCCCGCTCTAGGTTTAGAAATGGGCTACATCTACTTCTGCTTACCGGTTAGTGGCGCTTTGATGATTTTTTACTCAGTCGTATTTACCTACGAACGCGTTAAACAATTAATGTCAGGTGACGATTTGATCACCGACTCACAACTTGATTGATAGAAGGATTTCACAATGGAATGGCAAGTAATACTGACATTATTCGGTAGTTTCGCTGTACTGCTTACAATCGGTGTACCGGTCTCTTTTGCGATTGGTTTATCGTCACTAGCAACCATCTTAATGAGCTTACCGCTTGAGCCTGCAATTGCTGTAGTTGCTCAACGTATGGCGGCAGGCCTTGATAACTTTGCACTATTAGCAATTCCGTTCTTCATTTTGGCGGGCAACATCATGAACCAAGGCGGCATCGCGCTGCGTTTGATCAACTTCGCGAAAGTGTTGGGTGGTCGTCTACCAGGTTCACTCGCCCACGTAAACGTGATGGCAAACATGATGTTTGGGTCTATCTCAGGCTCAGCGGTTGCATCGGCTGCTGCAGTTGGTGGCACTATGTCTCCTCTGCAAAAGAAAGATGGATATGACGAAAACTACTCGGCTGCGGTAAATATTACGTCATGTCCTGCGGGCTTGCTTATCCCACCCAGCAACACGCTGATCGTGTTCTCATTAGTTTCTGGTGGTACCTCTATTGCAGCATTGTTCTTAGCAGGCTATATCCCAGGCCTATTGATGGGGCTGAGCATCATGATGGTGGCAGGTATTATCGCGAAACGTCGTGGCTACCCAGTCGCAGCTCGTCCTTCCACATCAATGGTATGGAATACCTTCCTAAAAGCAGCACCTTCTTTAGCACTGATCGGCATCATCATGGGCGGCATCATTGGCGGTATCTTTACTGCGACTGAGGCTTCCGCAATTGCTGTGGTATACACGTTTGTTTTAGCTGTGCTTGTCTACCGCGAAGTGAAATGGGGTGATATTCCAAAGATCATCCTTGAGTCTGCAGTAACAACATCTATCGTTCTATTACTGGTTGGCGCATCAATGGGCATGTCTTGGGCAATGGCGAACGCCGATGTACCTTACATGATTGCCGATGCTCTACTCGCGGTTTCCGAAGACCCACTAATGATCCTACTGATTATCAACGTGATTCTGTTGATTGTTGGCATCTTTATGGATATGACCCCTGCGGTTCTTATCTTCACACCAATCTTCTTACCAATCGCGCTAGACCTAGGCATCGACCCTGTGCACTTCGGCATCATGATGACCTTCAACCTTGCTATCGGTATCTGTACACCGCCAGTAGGTAGTGCTCTGTTCATCGGTTGTTCGGTTGCCAACATTGCCATCGACAAAGTCATCAAGCCTTTATTGCCATTCTATGCCGCACTTATTGCAGCCCTAATGGCCGTTACTTTTATCCCTGAGCTGAGCTTGTTCCTACCTGAATTGGTACTGGGCTACGGTTCGTAATTTGGTCACAGATAGATTCTAAGACTGCTAAACACTCAAACGCTTTATCAAATAATAAAATCCCGCTGGTTCGCTGGCGGGAAAAGGAACTGAATAATGAAGACTGTTGCTAACTCTACGCTGCCAAACACTGTACTACGACCTGACTACGACCGTTCAGCACTCCAAAGCCGTATCGTGCACCTTGGCTTCGGTGCATTTCACCGAGCGCATCAAGCGTTGTTCACCAATGAAATGCTCAGCAAGACCAGCACTGATTGGGGTATTTGCGAAATTAACCTATTCGGAGGCGAAGACTTAATTGAATCACTTCGCACGCAAGATCACCTTTACACGGTTGCTGAAAAAGGCGCTGAATCCACAGACGTTAAAGTGATCGGCTCAGTGGCCGAATCTCTTCACCCAAGCCTAGACGGCATCGAAACCGTATTAGAAAAAATGGCCGAACCTCAAGTGGCTATCGTTTCTATGACCATCACAGAGAAAGGCTACTGCGCAGACCCAGCGACAGGAAAACTCGACAAAAATAACCCATTAGTCATCGCTGACCTAGCTAACCCAAGCGAACCTAAATCAGCATTAGGTTACATTGTGCAAGCGCTCAAAATTCGACGTGAACGTGGCTTAACACCATTCACGGTCATGTCTTGCGATAACGTGCAAGAGAACGGTCATGTAGCAAAAGCAGCGATCATTGAGTTTGCTCAACTGCTTGACCCAGAATTACGTGATTGGATTGAAACCAATGTCACCTTCCCATGCACCATGGTTGACCGTATCGTACCCGCAGCAACAGAAGAAACACTGACAGAAATTGCAGAACTGCTTGGTTGTGAAGACCCATGTGGCATCGCCTGTGAACCCTTTCGCCAATGGGTGATTGAAGATAACTTTGTGGCAGGTCGTCCAGATTGGAATGTCGCTGGCGCAGAGTTCGTAGAAGATGTGGTGCCTTACGAAGAGATGAAACTGCGTATGCTCAATGGCAGTCACTCTTTCCTTGCTTACCTTGGATACCTTGGTGGCTACGACCATATTTCCGACACTATGACGGATGCTGGCTACCGAAAAGCCGCTTTTGACATGATGATGAAATCACAGGCACCTTCGTTAACGATGCCTGAAGGGACTGATTTAGAAGGTTACGCAACCTTGCTGATCAACCGCTTCACTAACCCAAGCTTGAAGCACAAGACGTGGCAGATTGCGATGGATGGCAGCCAGAAGATCCCTCAACGTATGGGTGGCAGCTTACGATTCCATTTAGATCAAGGCTCAGATTTCTCGTGGCTTGCAACCGCCATCGCTGGCTGGATGCGCTATGTATCTGGCGTTGATGAGCAAGGCAATGAGATTGATGTCCGCGATCCAATGGCAGACACACTTCGCCAGATCTGCGACCAGCATGGACTCAATGTTTCTGTGGTTCCAGCATTACTTGCGGTTGAAGCGATTTTCCCTGCCGAGCTAGGCCAAGACCCGCAGGTCATTGATGCGGTAAGTTCAGCGTACCAATCATTAATTGAACACGGTGCCGTTGCGACCGTGGCTGCGTTATAAGGAGTACAAACAATGAAGAATTTCTTATGTGAAGACTTTTTACTGTCGAATGAGACTGCACGTCGTTTGTACCATGAACACGCAAGCCACCAGCCGATTTATGACTATCACTGCCATCTAAACCCGGCAGAAGTGGCTCAAGATCGTCAGTTCGAAAACATGTCTAAGATTTGGCTTGAAGGTGACCACTACAAATGGCGTGGTATGCGTTCAGCAGGGATTGATGAGCGTCTGATTACTGGAGGCGCAAGCGATTATGATAAGTTCATGGCCTGGGCTAGAACCGTCCCTCAAACCTTGGGCAACCCACTTTACCATTGGACTCATTTAGAACTACGCCGCCCATTTGGTATTACTGGCACTCTCTTTGGTCCAGAAACCGCAGACCAAATTTGGCACGAAGGCAACGAGCTATTAGCGACACCAGAATTTAGTGCTCGCGGCATCATGAAGCAGATGAATGTGGTGATGGCTGGTACGACAGACGATCCAATTGATTCTCTTGAACACCATAAGGCGATCGCTCAAGACAATTCATTTGATGTACAAGTGTTACCAAGCTGGCGCCCAGATAAAGCCTTCAAAATCGAACTCGACACCTTTGTCGATTACCTGCGCCAACTTGGTCAAGTAGCCGATATCGAGATCCGTCGATTTGATGATCTGTTGAGTGCGCTAGACAAGCGTTTAGTCCACTTTAATGCCCATGGCTGTCGTGCGGCTGACCACGGTATTGAAGTGGTTCGCTACGCACCTATTCCATCAGAATCGGATTTGGATGCCCTGTTAACTCGACGCCTCAATGGCGAAACGCTCACCGATCTAGAATGTGCGCAGTTTTCAACAGCGGTTCAGGTGTGGTTAGGCAAGCGCTACGCCGCAATGGGTTGGGTAATGCAGCTTCACATTGGTGCTCAGCGCAATAACAACACGCGCATGTTCCAACTGTTAGGCGCAGATGCAGGGTTTGATTCGATCAGCGATAAGACGTTTGCCTTCGAATTGGCTCACCTGTTAGACGAAATGGATCAAAGCAACGAGTTACCTCGCACCATTCTTTACTGCTTAAACCCTCGCGATAACGAGATGATGGCAACCATGATTGGTAACTTCCAAGGTGGCGGCATCGCGGGCAAAGTTCAGTTTGGTTCTGGTTGGTGGTTCAACGATCAGAAAGACGGCATGCAACGCCAAATGGAACAGTTATCTCAACTTGGTCTGCTTAGCCAGTTTGTCGGCATGCTGACTGACTCTCGCAGCTTCTTGTCGTACACACGCCACGAATACTTCCGCCGAATTCTGTGTGACATGCTTGGTCGTTGGGCTGAAAACGGCGAGGTACCAAACGACATGTCACTGCTTGGCCCTATGGTCGAAGACATCTGCTTTGGTAACGCAAAACGCTACTTCGAAGAGAGGGCGTAACCGATGAAACATATCGCCATTATTGGTGAGTGCATGATCGAACTGAACGGCAAACCGTTCGGCTCAATGCATCAAACGTTTGGCGGGGACACACTCAATGCTGCGGTCTATCTAAGCCGCGGCTGCGAGGCCAACCTCAATCAAGATGACATAAAAGTGTCCTACGTCACGGCTTTGGGCGCAGACCCGATTAGCAAGGGAATGTTAGAACGCTGGCAACAAGAGGGGGTGTCGACGGACCTTGTTCTACAAGACAGCCAACGTACTCCGGGTCTATACCTAATTCAGCTTGATGACGCAGGTGAACGTACCTTTCTGTACTGGAGAAACCAGTCGGCTGCACGCTACCTGCTACAGCACCCAGATTTCAATCAGATAAAGCAGGCACTGCGCAATGTCGATATGGTCTTTCTCAGCGGGATCACATTAGCGATTCTGCCTGAACAAGATCGTATCGAGCTATTGAACATCTTGGTTGAGTTGAAGGCACAAGGTGTTGAGATTGCCTTCGACAGTAACTTCCGCCCTGCACTTTGGCCACAAGACGAAAACCAAACCGTCAAAAACAGCTACCAGGCCATGTATACATTGACGGATTTAGCGTTGGTCACATTCGATGATGAACAATTAATTTGGGGCGATAGCTCTCCAGAACAAACTATCGAACGTCTAACGACGCTGGGTGTTAAGCGATGCATCGTCAAACTGGGTGCAGATGGCTGTCTCATTCAAGATGCCACCATTCAAAGTAACATACACCCAGATTCTGGTGCCGCTTCGGCTCCACTAGCGGTGCCAACCCTGCCTGTTGATCATGTCGTTGATACGACCTCGGCAGGAGACTCATTCAATGGCGGATTTTTATCGGCTTACCTTGCGGGCGAAGACTTATTTAAGTCATGCCAGCGCGGCAATGCCATGGCAGGCGTCGTTATCCAACATCGTGGTGCCATTATTGCAAAAGAACTAACTCAAGCGGCCATCACAGCCATTTAAGGAATACCAATGTCTAACATCAAACAACAACTGAAAACACTGAAAGTTATCCCTGTGATCGCTATCGACAACGCTGAAGACATCATCCCTCTGGGTAAAGTGTTAGCTGAAAATGGTTTACCTGCAGCAGAAATTACATTCCGTTCGGAAGCTGCAGTTGAAGCTATTCGTCTACTTCGTGAATCACAACCAGATATGTTGATCGGCGCAGGCACTGTGCTCAATCGTGAGCAAGCTATTGCGGCTAAAGAAGCAGGCGCAACGTTCGTCGTCTCTCCTGGATTTAATCCAAACACGGTAAGAGCCTGCCAAGAGATTGGTATTGATATCATTCCTGGGGTCAACAACCCGAGTACAGTAGAAGCCGCTCTAGAAATGGGCTTAACCACATTGAAGTTCTTCCCTGCTGAAGCATCAGGTGGCATCAACATGGTTAAGTCACTTCTTGCGCCTTACACGGATATTGAAATCATGCCGACCGGTGGTATCAACCCAAACAACATTAAAGACTACCTAGCGATACCTCGCGTGCTCGCATGTGGCGGTACTTGGA
>NZ_JBFRTN010000049.1:0-738 GCF_041474095.1 Vibrio sp. 10N.222.54.A3 | reverse complement strand
GTGGCGGTACTTGGATGGTGGATAAGAAGCTGATTGAAGAAGGCAATTGGGAAGAGCTGGCTCATTTAACTCGTGAAGCCGTCAAGTTAGTCAATTAAACCTAGTGCAATAGCATTTTGACGTTATATCTAGCCCTCCTTTTGGAGGGTTATTTTATGGTTGAGCATTATTCTTTCAAAGTTAATATTTAATCGTGCTCGATAGCATCTTAAAAATAAAGGCTAAATATGGAAAACTGGATAACACAAGGAGTTGGCGGCCTGGCTTTTTGTATCGGTGTAATGGCCTTTTGGCAAAAAGATGATATGCGTTTTCGCTACCAGATGATGATCTTTTGTTTTGTAATGAGTATCCATTTCATATTAATGGGCGCCATAGTGGCGGCTATAGGCGTAATTATTAATGCTATTCGCAGCTATGTATCGATAAAAACTCAATCGCGCAAAGTGATGTGGTTCTTTATTGGCTTGATGTGGTGCATGACTTTACCCAACATGAATCATTTCTTTGAATTTATTACGGTTGTTGGTTCATCCGTTGCGACATGGGCACTCTTTTCAAGACAAGGCATCGCATTGAGGTCCTTGATCTTATTCAATTCTTTCTGTTGGGCTAGCCATAACATTTGGATTGGTTCGATTGGCGGGTCCTTTGTCGAAATCACCTTTATTGTCACCAACATGGTCACTATCTATCGTTTACATCAACGCAGATTGTTAACTATAAAATAGGCAATAT
>NZ_JBFRTN010000048.1:0-3607 GCF_041474095.1 Vibrio sp. 10N.222.54.A3 | reverse complement strand
GATAAATTGAGCTTGAGATGTTACAACGCTCAAGTGGGCGAAATCATGGCGAATGTCAAAGCGATTAACAAAGTCATAGGACTAGGTATGCCCGTTAGAAGCTAACGGCTAGCTACATATGGTGTCGTTGATCTTCAAGCTGATTTGATTAACAACGCCGCCGTAAGCCAGTAAAACAACGGTAGGTAGGTTGTCGTTCTTGAAGTGGAAACACTTAATTGAAATTGATTTCGAAAATCATCTACTTTTTCCGGTTTAAGATAAATCTATTTAAAACAATCATTTAAGATGCAAGTTGCACTTCAAAAACTATGCGAACAGTTAAAGTGATGATTTGATCCATCAAATGGGATTACATAATAAAACCTTTTGTTCTTAATATTCGGTTCGAAGCAACGAGATGCTTTATTTATTTTGAATAATCCAACAAATATCATTATTAAGTTATTCGTTAGATTATTTACTCCTTATATTTAGTAACAAGAGTAAATTTGTCATGGACATTATTTCTAATCTGTTTGACATGGCACCATTTGTCGCACTATTTATTACACTCTCATTGGGTTATATGGTTGGTAAAATTACTATCGGCCGATTTGTTTTAGGCGGTGTGGCCGGAACATTATTAATGGGCGTAATTATTGGGCAATTTGGTGTTCAGATTGATCCCGGCGTAAAAAGTATTTTCTTTGCGCTCTTTATTTATGCTGTGGGTTATCAAGGCGGCGCACAATTCTTTAAAGCGCTTAACTTTAGAACCATCAACATTCTGTTGTCTGCGGTTGTTATGACGGTTTCAGGCTTATTGTGTGTACTTGCCGCTGCGTGGTTGTTTGACTTAGATAGAGGTACTGCTGCGGGCCTAGCTGCCGGTGGTTTAACTCAGTCTGCGATCATTGGTACTGCAGGCGATGCGATCGCCCGTTTGGGTGGTGTGTCTGAAGAAGCCAAACATCTGATGCAAACTAACGTTGCTGTTGGTTACGCTGTAACTTACATCTTCGGTTCTCTAGGTCCAATCCTAATGGTGACATGGGTATTCCCAACACTAATGAAATGGGATATCCGCGCTGAAGCAATCAAAATGGCAGAAGCGAACTCAGATGGTAATGCAGAGCTTGGTGCTGGTGAATTCAATGCGATGACAAAACTTGAGACTCGCGCTTTTGAAATCAAAGCAGAGAGCAAAGTGAATGGTTTGACACTAGCCCAAATCAATCAAGATTCAATAGACGCATGCATCGAAGTTATCGAGCGTGATGGCAAAGCGATTGAAGCAGACAAATTTACTAAGCTTCAACAAGGCGATGTTCTGGTTATCACAGGTACTCGTAAAGCCATTGGTCAGTTGAAAGGTGACTCTGTTGGCTCTGAAGTTGTGCTTCCAGAAGAGTACGAAGTCATTGAAGAGAACCGTCAGCTTATCGCAGACAACAAACAACTGATTGGCCGTACACTAGGTCAAATCAAATCAGAAGCGAACAAAGGCACTTACCGTGGTGTTTATGTGACTGACTACCTTCGCGAAGGTGTATCAATCCCAGTTCACGCTGACCTTGTTGTTAAGAAAAATGATGTTATTCAATTAACTGGCTCACCAAGCGATATTAATCGTGTTCAAGGTACAATCGGTAAGCCAATGAACTCAGCAACAATGACTGACTTCATTGTACTAGGCATGGGTATGGTATTGGGTCTTTTGATTGGCCTAATCAACTTCAAAATTGCAGGTATTCCGGTCACTATCGGCTCTGGTGCAGGCTGTCTAGTGTCAGGTCTGATTGTTGGTTGGTTACGCAGCCGTAACCCACATGTGGCGCAATTCCCAGAATCAGCAGCAAGCTTTATTCGCGACTTCGGTCTAGCAGCATTCGTGGGTATCGTTGGTCTTGAGGCTGGCCCTCAAGCGGTAGACACCATCAAAGAACACGGTATGAGCCTACTATTCTTGGGTGTTGCGGTAACCATCATTCCACAGATTATTTCATTCTTCTTCTCGTACTTTGTATTGAAGATAAAGAATCCGGTAGAAGCTTTAGGTTGTGTAACCGGTGGTCGAAGTGCAAACCCAGCGTTCGCTGCATTGATGGAAAAAACAGGCAACGCAACGCCAGTATTCTCTTTTACTGTGACTTACGCCGTAGCCAACGTGTTACTGACTCTATGGGGCCCAATTATCGTCGGCATTATTACCGTTAATGCGGGTATGTAATTAAAACCTACAACTCATTATAGATTTAAAAAATCATCAACTTATTAACAGACCTACCCAATCAAAAATAGGGTAGGCCTGAATAATCACGCTTAAGTAAAACACTTTATTTAATTACAAGTGTTTAATATTAAATTATTAGGTATCTATTATGACTACTCAAACTCCAACTATCGATTTTTCAAAATTCGCTGACCTAAGCCCATTCGAGCTAAAAGACAAACTGATTGAAGTGGCGCAAGCTGTGCCAGATCGTGCACTTCTTGATGCAGGTCGTGGTAACCCTAACTTCCTAGCAACGCTACCTCGTAAAGCCTTCATCCGTCTTGGTGAGTTTGCGGTAGCAGAAGCAGAGCGTAACTACGCTTACCTAGGTGGTGATTTCGGTGGTATCCCTGATGGTGTTGGCATCGTTGAGCGTTTCGACACGTTCGCAAGCCAATATGCAGCAGACAAAGGCGTTGACTTCCTACGTCGTGCACTAAGCTACGCAAAAGACCGTCTAGGTATCGAAAAACAAGCGTTCCTAAACGAGCTAGTACTGGCTTACCTTGCGTGTAACTACCCAGTGCCACCACGTATGCTAGTGAACATCGAGAAAGTGGTTAAACAATACATCGCAGAAGAGATGTACGGCCCAATGCCAATGACGACTAACTTTGACTTGTTCGCAACAGAAGGCGGCACAGCGTCAATGACGTACACGTTCGCAACCATGTTCAACAATGGTCTATTGAAAAAAGGTGACAAAGTTGCGCTAATCACGCCAATCTTTACCCCTTACCTAGAAATCCCAGAGCTTTCTGAGTATGAGCTAGAAATCGTTGAGCTACGCCTTGATGAGACGACTTGGCAGCTACCAATGTCTGAAATCGAGAAACTGGCAGATACAGACATCAAACTGCTTTGCGTCGTTAACCCTGCTAATCCAGCATCAGTGAAATTCTCTGACGAGACTCTAGAGAACCTAACAAACTTTGTGAATGAGCAACGCAGTGACCTATTCATCATCACTGATGACGTATACGGTACATTTGCCGATGACTTCGTTTCTCTATTTGCAAAACTACCATACAACACACTTTGTGTTTACTCGTTCTCTAAGTACTTTGGCGCAACAGGCTGGCGTTTAGGTACCATTGGTATCCAACACAAAAACGTATTTGATGACTCACTAAGTTCTTTCAGCGAAGAAAAACAGTGTCAACTTGATGACCGTTACAAAACACTGACTCCAGAGCCACGTGACATTAAGTTCATCGACCGCATCGTTGCGGATAGCCGTAGCGTAGCCTTGAATCACACTGCCGGTCTATCTCTACCGCAACAAGTGCAAATGGCGATGTTTGCTCTAACTTGTCTAATGGACTCAGAAGGTCGCTACAAAGCCGCTTG
>NZ_JBFRTN010000047.1:68889-70294 GCF_041474095.1 Vibrio sp. 10N.222.54.A3 | reverse complement strand
CTAAGTTCGGTCGTGAGGTGATGGATAGAGTCAGAGTCGACCAAGCCAACAAACTCAAGCAAGATAAAAAAGCGAGGCAATGGGTCAAGCGCTCACGCTGGGTATTGTTGAAAAATAGAGGCAACTTAAATCTACGGCAAGACGGTTCTGTCGCAAATCTAGTTAGAGGCGTGACAGTCCAATCCGACAGATACAATTATGCTGCGAGTGCGTAAAATCGCTCAAAGGCTGTCTGGCCTTCAACATCTATCTGATCTTGTTTCAACATCGTCCACACTTCACGCCCATGCAAACTGGCCAAAGCTCCTTCCGTTGACTTCCAACCTAGAGCTTGACGTGTTTTCTGCTTCACCCAACGGTGACTCGGCTCAACGATATTGTTCAGATATTTAATGTCCAAAATCTCTACCAATGAGAGCATGAAATAACCCGTCAACCAAAACTGAACATTCATTGAATCAATGGCCGCGTAGTTACTCTTACTTCCATCTATGGCGACTTTGCTTGGTAAACCATTTTGTGAAATGGCCTTATTCAGAAAGGCTTTAGCAGCTGCCTCATCACGGTTCGGGCTAATATAATAATCAATCACATTTCCAAATTTATCGACGGCTCGGTAATAGTAGACCCATTTACCCTTTACTTTGATGTAGGTTTCATCCATACGCCACGAGTCAGACACCGGCTTCTTTCTACGCCTCGCTCTATGCTCCAATACTGGTGTAAATTTGATAACCCAACGATTTATAGTAGCGTGATCCACAATGATTCCACGCTCTAATTGTATCTCTTCGATTTCACGATAACTGAGCTTATAGGCGAGATAATAACGTACGGTTTCGAGAATAACTTCAGAGGGAAAGTGGCAACCTTTAAACATTAAGAATCAGTATCATGAATGGAAATTAAGCGAATCTTAACTAAAAGGCTCAAAGTTTGCGACAGAAACAAGCTGTGCCAATACTCTGCCACACTCCTTGAATTAGTTTTCGAAGAATTGCTCGTATTCTGGAGTCGACAGGTTTTCCGCAAACCCAATCTCACCGACGAAATAAATCGCACTCGCGAGATTTTCTAACGTTTGATTCGGCTCGCGTTCAGGTACGTCGCCAACAACCGGAACAGATTTAGGTTCAGAGACAGAATTACAAACAACACTTTCACATACGATGTTTTGTTGTTCCAACGAGATGGCTTCTGGTACATCAAAGTCTCCCGCTGATAAATCAGAGTTAGAAAGGTCTAAGGCACCGTAAGAGAAGGTCGAAAACAGAGTTGAAAGTACAATCCACTTATTCATAATTCTTTCCATAGTTAATATTCATCAAACCTATAAATACTATCTAATCATAAACATTATGAACAGTGTTTTATTTAGAATTTCTAGGTTCTGTCGCAAATCTAG